>CAYLKS010000003.1:99598-105954 GCA_964384205.1 uncultured bacterium
CCTATTATCATTATAACCACACCGGAAAATAAAAAAATCATATAATATTATAATATCCACTCTATTAGCTATTGCTATTGCAATTACTGAAACAAAATTTATAAATTAATATTAAAAAATATCAGAAAAATATAAATTGTGTGGCTTATAAGGTGATAATTTTATATGCTTTTTCATTAATTTTAATGCAATTCCCCAGAAAACAACTAAAAAAATTATTCCTATTAAAAGTTGATTTGTTTCAATTATAGTAAAAATCAAATTATATGCAAAATGTAATAGCATTGCTATAAATAACCCTACAAAAATATATATAATTTCAGTTTTTTTAGATTTTGATAAAAAAGCAAGTCCTATAAAATATCCAGAAAATGCTGCAGTTAATGTATGAGCTGGCAATGCCAAAAATGTTCTTGGAATAACAACTCCAAACCCTTCTGACCATATATAAAGATTATTTTCAAAAAAGGATAATGAAGCACCTGCAATTATTGTATAGAAAATGGCATCATAAGGTTCCTCAAAAAAATCTTTTTTATAAACAAAAATCAAAACCGGTAAAATCTTTATAATTTCTTCTGTAAAAGAAACCGCAAAAAAAAGAAAACCTATTTTATTTAATAACTCTTCTGCATCTAAGTACAAGACAGTATATTTAGAAATTTGCGTTTCAATAACCAATGCCACAAATCCCAGAAAAAAAGTAAATAAAAATACATTCACACTTTTAGATAAATTAATTCTCTTCCAGGTATGTAAGTGGTAAAAAAACCAGACAATCAAAAATATAGGACCAGAAGATAATACTAAAATATCAAAAATCATTTATTATTTTCCTTTATTTTATTCAAATAATATGTTGCAATTTCTCTTAATTGTTTAGGAGCATTACTTGAAGCATTTAAAAATCTCTCAAAATATACTCTCGCTTGAGAAAACATTTTTTTATTCAAATAAATATATCCTATATAAAAATCAATATTCATATTATCCGGTTCAAAATGTTTTAATGTAAATAAATCCTCAAGAATATAAAAAAAAGCATTCTCTTCTAATCTATCTTCTGATAATCCTTTATAATATTCAAATGCTTTATTATATTCTTTTAATGCTAAATATGAAATAGCGATATTATACCGCGGTATCCAGTATGTTGTATCAATTTCATAAGCAATCTTATTATATTTCAAAGATTTTTTAAAATCTCTCTTTAAAAAATAATTCCATCCCAAATTAATATTAAATCCCTGGTTTTTCGGTTGTAAGCGTAAAGATTTTTTAAAATAAAACTCTGCTTCATCAAGATTATTTTGCTCATGGGCAATTAAACCAAGATTTTGATAAAAATTAGCCAGTAGTTCTCTATCATTACAAATTTCTATTCCCTTCAATAATATTTCCTTCGCTCTTTTATATTCTTTATACCTCATAGCTTCTATACCCGCTATAAGAAAAAATATTGACTTCTCAGCCGTCAATTTTCCAGATTGACCAGCTGTAGCTTTAAGCCATTTACTAAATTCTTCATTTTCTCTTTCTCTGATTTTTGCATAAAAAGAATTTATACTATCTGATAAATGCTTAATATCTAAATTCTTATCCCATGGAGAAAAACCGCCAAACTTATTCAAAAACTTTGCTATCTTTTTTTTCTGTTCTGTGGTAAAATTCGGTTTCCACCATGGAGTACCTCCCCTATTCTTCTGTTGATACCTTGGCCTATATCTATAATCATTAAAGAAAAAATCCAATGTTTTTTTCCAGAAAGAAGGGCGTTCCATAGAAAAAACAAACTGTCCCTGTTCCATCATCTTTTGAATGTATGAAAATTCTCTTGCCCATCTATTATGATCATAAAAAACTGTAATTATAATTCCATAATAAACAATAGATGTTATCCCCAATATAAAAATAATTTTTCTTCTACTCATTGAGGTAATAAAGCATTTTTAATTTCAGAACTTTTATTAAAAACATAAGTAAAGGTTTGATCAGATTCAACTGGCGACCAACCAACATCATAATTCATCTTTTTTAAAAAATCTCTCACCTTAATAAAACAATCAAAACTATCATACTTTACAAAAGTAAAAACATAAAAATTATCAGGAGAATAACTTTTTAACAATTGGTAAAATTTAGAAGTTGTCTGAATTGCATCTTCTGCAACCTCTCCCTGCAATCTAATAGGTTCTATTGTTACCATATATTCAGGCTCATTAGACAATAAGCGCAAAGTTACAAAATAAGAATCCATCTCTAATCTTAAAGAATCCCGTTTCTGATCTATTTGCTTCTGTAAAATTTTTTGAAAAACACGCACCTCATCAATAAAAAAAATCCTATTCCCCTCACAAATAGTAATCAATGCTTTTTTCTTACTAAAATGCCTCCATGGAATCTTTATTACTTTAATATCATTCTTTTGTTCTATTAAAGATAATTCTTTTATAAGTTTACCACTTTTAATTGATAATAATGCCACAATAATAGTAAATATTATAATAATACCTAAATTATTAGAAACAATATCTGTCAGACTATCAAAATTAAAAATAATACTTCTTTTTCTTTTTTTCATTTTACAATCTTCCAATTTGGCAACATTGGTTCGGAACCAAAATTTAAGCTGGTATAATTTTGTAAAATAGCACGTGCTTTATAATATGTTTGTATACCCGAAGGATAAATACCGAATATTACATATTCTTGATGATCTTTAAAATTTTTATGATACTCTATATTTATATTTTCTAATGATTTTAAATAATTATATAATAAAAAATAAGAATAATCTTCTTTAAAAGATAACCATATTTCATTATCTTTTATATAAATTTTATCTTCTTTACATATTATATAGTGCGGTTTAATATAATCAGGTTTATCAATAAGCTTAAATTCAACCAGAACAGAATCTTTATTCTTACTTGTATCTGAAACTATCTTTCTTGTATCATCTGGATAACTACCATTACCATCTTCCACAGAAAACAATAAACTCAAAGCAATAAAAGTTAATACCCCCATAGTTGACAATAAAATAGTCAAAAATGGAAACAAATTTATATCTATTTTCTTTTTATATCTTTTCATTGTATTATATAAAAATACAAATACCTCAAAATGTCAATAAAAAAAAGATATACCAAGTAAAAAAGAGGGACGCCTATTTAAAAGCATCCCTCAACACATCATCAAAAAAATATTTCACAAAATCTCTATTTTCTAATAAAAACTCTAAACCCAATATATTCCAATTCTTTTGCGGACTCATTTTCTATTGTATTATCACCAGAACTTATAGCCGATGCACCTAATACTTTAAAATTACCAGATTTATCAATAACCCATTCCGAAGCATTTCCATTAATATCATAAATATTATCCTGTAGCGGATTAAAACTTGCAACTTCTTTTAATAAACAATAATTACTCAAATAGTTACATAATATTTCATACTCTTTATGAGAAGGAGATTTCCCTAACCAATATACAAGAGTATTTTCATCTTTTGGACATGATTTTGTCTGCAATTTTCTAAAAACTTTTTCAGGTACAGGCTCATATTTCATGCCTGTTTTTTCTGATAACCAATTACAATATTCTTTAACATCATTTTCATTAACACCTGTAACAGGGTAATTCAAATTTCCATTTAAAATTACTTTTTTATTATTTTCTTTAGCAAATAAATTCCATTGTGCGATTGTTATCTCCGTTGCAGAAATTTTACCGCTATCAATATCTACCATAACAGGCAATGGAAATAAATTATTTTTTTCCACTCCAACTATATTATTTTTAGAAGGCAATTGTTTTATCCTATTTTCTAATTTCCTCAAATGAGTATTAGAAGCAACAAATTCTGGGAGTTTTCCCTTTCTATCTGCTTTAAAGAAATATTTATCAAGCCAGGCTAATTCTTCCAATACTTTTCTTTTCTGATGAGAATATTTTCTAAAACTATGCGGCTCACCCGGGAAAAGAATAAACCTCACAGGTGCTTTCCCAAATTGCTGTAATGCTCGATAATGTTCATATCCCTGCTCCGTAGGAACATTTGTATCATTTGTACCAAAAAAAATAATTGTTGGTGTAATCACATTTTTTAATTTAAATAATGGAGATTTTTTAATATATGTATCTAAATTATCATAAGGAGAACCTCCAAAATACAATTGATCAAAGCTTACTCCAAATGCACAATTGCCATAATCCGAAATCCAGTTCACATCTCCTGCTCCACAACAAGCAACTTTAAACAACTCAGGTTTCTCAACAACCAATTTAATAGACAAAATAGACCCATTACTCCACCCAAGAGTACCTATTTTATCAGGATCAACCATATTCTTTTTCACTAAATATTCAATACCACTTAAAATATCCGGTATCTCTAATTCATAATATTTTTTATATATAGACTCAGCAAAATCCAACCCATAATTACTACTTCCAGAATAATTAACAAATAAAACAAAACTACCTTTTTCAGCTAAAATATGAGGATAATAAGCCCAACTAAACTCAAAATAATCCATATCAGCACCATAAGGGCCACCATGAATATTAAGCATTAAAGGATATTTTTTATTTTTATCATAATCTTTAGGGTAATACAAAATTCCTTCAATTTCTCTACCATTCTCTGATTTCCATCTAATAATCTCTCTTTTTGCAATAAATTTCTTTTCAAGATGCCTATTTAATTGATAAATTTTCTTTATAATTTTTATTTTATTTCCAGAAAATTTACCATAAAAAATCGCAGGTATTTTTTCCGCAGTAGAATATTGAAATACAATATATTTACCATCATCAGATATATCATAAAGCTGTAAATGTGTTCCATATTCATCATCTATTTTCTTTGTAACTTTATCCCCTACTATCTTAGCACCAATATTCACAACACCATTTGCAAGAGTTGTAAAAACAAATTTTTTTGTAATATCATATGGAGTATAATAATTAGAACCTATTCCTTTCTCCCATTTAATGTTGATTTTAACTAATTTTTTATTATGAATATCATATCTATAAAATTGTTTTAATCCCCTACCAAATTCTTTTTCATAATTTGAACTATCCTCTATAAAATAGATATTTTTAGATAAAAAGTCCCATTTGAAATCATAAGGTTGAAAATATTTATCTTCAAATATCTCTAATTGTTCTCCTGTATTCAAATTATATAAAAAATATGAAGGGAATACTCGCAAATCATTGCCAAATAATGGAGAATCATACGAACCATATACAACATATTTAGCATTTGGAGAAACACTAAATTCTTTTATTTTACCTCTTGCAACAAATACTTTTTTTATACTATTATCTTTCATATCTAACTTATAAAATTTATCAGGATAAAAAGCAGCAGTATCTTCAAAAACATAGGCATCATCTTTATTTTTTTTCTTAATATCATCTAATAATTTTTCTTCCTGCGCTGAAAAAAATATTAAATTTTTTCCAACTACCTGAAAAGATTTAATATACCCCTTCCAATCTGTAAGCTTTTTAATAACACCATATTTTTTACTATATTTATAAAGCTGAGATTTATCCTTCCCCTTTGATGCCATAAAAACAATATTATTATCAGGAGTAAACATCGCTCCTCTAACTTTAAATTCATTATCTAAAATATTAACAGGTTTTTTATCCGATTTAATATCCATCAAATATAAATGCCCTTCTCTAAGATTGCTTTTCTTATTAAAATCATACTTAATGAATAAAATATATCTTCCATCATTAGAAAATGCTAAATTACTAATATTTTCACATTTCAAAATATCCTCTACATTGAGAGAATCCTCTGCACCAAAAGAAAGGAAATAAACAAATACTATTAGTAAGAAAATATAATATTTTTTCATATTCACTCCTTTGTTAATATTTTTTAAAATTACCTCAAATTAATAAAACTATTTTTTTACTTCTGTCAATAATAAAAATTTTTTTCTAACATTTATAATTAATTTATTTTAATAACAAAATAATATTAAACTAAAATTTTGATCAATATAATAACTTGACAAATCACTAATATTATTGTAATATAAGGCAAATTCATAGATAGGAGTTTATATGGTTATGGAAAAATGTTTAATATGTGGTGAAGAATTAAATCTATTTTCAAAGGATCCTATTACAGGAGTTTTATGTTTTAACTGCTATCAAAAACAATCAGAGGAATGGAGAAATACAATTATAGCAAATAAAGATAACCCCGAAAAAATCAGAGAATTAATTGAAGAAATAATCACTGAGCAAGATGAAGAACAAAATAATGAAAAAATAAATTTATCAAATACCCAACAAAGTATAGAAAATTCAGAAGAAAA
>CAYLKS010000003.1:106054-110631 GCA_964384205.1 uncultured bacterium
CCTATAATAGAAGAAAAATTTTATTTTTCTCCTGATATGAGTGAAGAAGAAATATATAATCTTATAAACGAAAGAGTTAGAATATTAGACAAAATGAGATTTTATACTCAAATAAAAGACATAAAAGAAACTCCAGAGTTTATAATGCTCGATATAATAAGACATCAATTAGAAGTAATAATAAACCAAAATCAATTAATAATAAAAAAACTACTAAATGGAGAAAAATAAATGGATAGACTATGGGCTCCATGGAGAATAAAATATATACTATCACCAAAAGATGAAGGATGTTTTATATGTGAAGCAATAAAAAAACCAGAAAAAGACAAGGAAAATCTTGTTTTATATAGAAGCAAAAATAGCCTTGTAATAATGAACAAATATCCATATAATAATGGTCACATATTAATAGCTCCTTTTGAACATAATATAGAATATGAAAATTTAAACAAAGATTCCTTATTGGAAATAAATATATTATCACAAAAAATGATAAAAGTATTAAAATCTACCTTAAATCCGGACGGTTTTAACCTTGGATATAATTTTGGTAGAGTATCTGGTGCAGGATTAGAAGATCATATTCACCTTCATATAGTTCCAAGATGGAACGGAGATACAAATTTTATGCCAGTATTAGATGATACACGTGTTATATCAGAAGCCTTGTTAGAAACATATAACAAATTATTAAATAAAACACAGGAGTTACTATGTCAAAAATAATTAAAGAAGGAATAACTTTCGACGATGTATTATTGGTACCATCTTATTCTAATGTCTTACCATCCCAAACAAATACAAAAACAAGACTTACAAGAAATATAAAATTAAATATACCTCTGGTAAGTGCTGCGATGGATACTGTAACTGAAGCTAATATGGCAATTGCCCTGGCTCTAAACGGCGGTATTGGGATTATACATAAAAATCTATCAATAGAAGAACAAGCAAGTCAAGTAAAAAAAGTAAAAAGATTTGAAAGTGTTATGATAACTGATCCTATTACTGTATCCCCAGAAGAAACAATTGCACATACACTCGAAATAATGAAACAAAACAATGTTTCTGGAGTTCCTGTTATTGATAATGGGAGATTGGTTGGAATACTAACAAATAGAGATCTGCGATTCGAAACTAATTTAAATCTCAAAGTTAAAGATGTGATGACAAAAGATAATCTTATCACAGCTAAAGAAGGTGTAACATTAGAAGAAGCAAAAAGTATTCTCCACAAACATAAAATAGAAAAGCTTTTAGTAGTTGATGATAATCATCATTTAAAAGGCTTAATAACAATAAAAGATATAATGAAAAAAACAAACTACCCTAATGCCAGTGTTGATAAAAAAGGCAGATTAATATGTGGTGCTGCTGTTGGTGTTTCTGGTGACTTTAAAGAAAGAGCAATAGAGCTTGTCAAAGCTGGGGTGGATGTAATTGTTGTTGATACAGCTCATGGTCATTCACAGAAAGTTTACGATGCTGTAGTAACATTAAAAAACATCTCGGGTATGGTTGATATAATAGCCGGTAATATTGCAACTAAAGATGCTGCAAAATTTTTAATTGATTCTGGAGCAGATGCTATAAAAGTAGGGATCGGCCCTTCTGCTATATGTACAACAAGAGTTGTAGCAGGAATTGGTGTCCCTCAAATTACCGCTATATTAGACTGTGCAGAAGAAGCAAATAAAGTAGATATACCTGTTATTGCAGATGGTGGAATAAAATTCTCAGGTGATATTACAAAAGCAATTGCAGCGGGTGCAAGTGCTGTTATGATTGGTTTTTTATTTGCGGGAACTGATGAAAGTCCAGGAGAAACAATATTATATCAAGGAAGAAAATTTAAAATATATAGAGGTATGGGCTCATTAGAAGCTATGAAAAAAGGTTCAAAAGACAGATATTTTCAAGAAAGTACTGAAGATGTTAAAAAATTAGTACCAGAAGGCATTGAAGGAAGAGTTCCCTATAAAGGGCCTGTATCTGATTATATATACCAATTAATAGGCGGACTCAAAGCAGGTATGGGATATTGTGGTGTTAACACCATTGATAAATTAAGAAAAGAAGGGAAATTTATTAAAATAACAAATGCCGGATTACGAGAAAGCCACCCTCATGATATAACAATAACAAGGGAAGCTCCAAATTATTGGATAGATTAAAAAAACTTTAAAAAAACCTTGTTATCGAAATACCATAGTAATAAGCATTTGAACTTAAAGAATGAAAATAATCCAAACGAATGAAATTAAAAATATTATTAAGTGAGATACCTATTTCATGATAGGTATCTCCTCCTTTCAAATGATATTTATTCATATTTTTATTACTTAGCCAGGTTCTAAGTGTTGTATAATTTAATACTATACCCACATTCCTTCTGGCAAGAAACTTAAGCCCTAAAATTTCAAAAGGAACAGTGATCATATTATGTTCGACAGCCAGCATCATATATTGATCACATAATAATGGCCTTGACCCTGCTGTCTTTAATGTACCAAATGGTGAAAAATGCCCAATTCTCGTATCAATCATATACATATATTCTAATGGTAAATCTCCTTTACTAATTCCACCTCTTAATAAAAAACTTATTGATGGAGGGAATAAGCGCCTCTTTAAATATGTACTAAAATGAAAAGATGCTATTCCCTCAACCTTCGTAAACTTTTTATTATTCAGAGAAGTTAAAAATTTAATTTTTAAACCATTACTACTTGCAATCCCCCATTTATTATATTCTTCACCAATTTTAACATTAAACTTTAAAATATTATAATCTGCTCTATCAATAATAGGATTTCCCCTAAAATCTATATTTTTATAAAATACATAATCTATGTTCTCTTTACAAGCCGAATGTTCCTCATGGTTATATGAAAGATAAATTCCATATTTTATATTTTTTACAATATTTGCGCCTACACTAAATTTTTTATTCCAAAAATAATCAAAATAATCAATTTTCGAAATCAACATTGCAATAGAATTCACAAAATAACTATAATTATAATTTCCATCATAAACATCAATATCTTTTGAATATCTAAAAAACAAGTTAACTGTTCTCTTTTTATTAAAAAATAAATCCCCTGAAAAAGAATATGTAATATTTTTGAGCCCACTACTATATCCTAATCCATATTTTAAAAATAGCCTGTTATAATAATGAAAACGCAAATTAATTTGACCATATAATTCCTCAATCCTATTAAGCCTTACATAAGGGGTTATTCTAAATTTAAATTTATCAGATTTATTCTTATTATTAGAATTCATTTCTCTACCATTTATCATCAATGAATATTTAGCTAATTTTGCCAGCGGCCCAGAAGGTTTAAATTTAGAAACTAAATTATCAGTAGAATCTATTGTTTTATAAGCATCTTGTTCTTCTTTTGATAAAGGCACAATAAAAGAGATAGTATCAAACATTACTCTCTTCTTAATAGAAATTGTATCTTTTATTATAAATTGTTTTTTATTCCTAAAAAGTGTATCCGGAATATTAAAATCAATTTTATAATCTGTTATTTTTGACACTAAATTGTATTTTATAGATGGGAAATTCAATCCAGGAATACCTATATCAATTGTTCCAACCTCTTGATAATCAATTGGCAAATAAAAATCGCCTCCATAATTGTTAAATTGTTGGATATAATGCACATTATAATTAGTAATAGGTGGTGGAAAAATAATATTTTCTGATGGTATCAAATCTACTTTAATTAGGGCAAAAATACTATCTAATACCCATATAGTTCCTTTTAATACAGGCTGTAATTTTGTTTTAGGTATAACTTGAATTTTATAAACTAATACGCTATCAAGATAAGAAGTACCTAAAAGCTTAAACTTATAAAACTTGAAAATATCTGGATGTGTTGGGCTTATAACTTTAAAACCCATAATATCAATATCATCTTGATAAAAATTGGAAATAAAACTGCTACCTACAAAAAAATCCTGATCCTTTCTTAAATTTTTTGTTTGTCTTTCACTTTTTATAACTTCTTTTGTTCCCTTTTTTTTGTCCCAAAAAATATCTGAAACTGATTCTTTTATTAATGCAATTGATGTATCATTCTTAAGAACTAATCTTGTATATGCTAATGCTTTATAAGATGTTAGATGATTAAAAATTTTTTTCTTATATTCTAAAACTTTTTTCATTATCCGAATAGCTGGGTCCTCAGCTGTAACAATATAATCTTGTAGTTTTATAGGTACAGGTTTTAATAATATTTTCAAATCTTTATTAACATTTTCTCTATTTATCTCTATTTCCTCATTTTTATATCCGATATAAGAAATTTTAATAACAGCAGGTAATTCAGGAAGATTTAAGACAAATCTACCTTCTGAATTTGAAATAGTACCTTTATAAGTACCTTTTATGATTATATTTGCAGAAACTAAGGGCTCTTTTGTAGTTTTATCTAAAATAATACCTTTTATTTGAAAATTATTAATATTTGCGAGTATATTAGAAAATAATATAAAAAATACAACAACAATTCTCATAATAAATTCCTCCTTTAATAACTTTAAATATAATA
>CAYLKS010000004.1:0-82159 GCA_964384205.1 uncultured bacterium
ATCTTTTTGTAAAGTTGTTAATTCAGATTATCTGTTTTGTAATCTTTCTATTACATCTTCTGTAAATATATTTCCAAATTTTTTAACAGAACTCAATTCATCAATTATTTCTCGAATAAATGGAATAATTTCTGTTAATACAAATAAAGATTCATCGATTGTATTTATATAATAATCATGAAAATGAACAATATTATTGCGAAGATTACCAAGACGTCTTAAAGCATTTATTCTATCTTGTTGCAAATCAAAAAAAGCATCATATCTTTTTATCAATTCGTCAAAAGTTATAGTTTTAAAATTTTCCCTTTTTTCTTTTAAAGATTCTATTGTTTGTATATACGATGTTTTATTAACTTTTGATTGAATACGGCGAAACCTAATCAAATGTTCAACACTATTATTTTTATCTAAAACTAACACTTCGTCAGTTTCAAATAAATACTGTTTCATGAGCCGTTCAACAGCAATTGCAAAAAGAACAATCGAGAGTTCTAATTTTTCATTATCAAAGAAATAATTTAATGCTTCTTGTAAAATTGTTGATGTGGGCATCGGAGCTCATTATTTTTTCTTTGTTTTCTTTGTTTTCTTTGTTTTCTTTGTTCTATATTTTTTCTCCCATGGTTCATATTTGGAACCGTCCCGTTTTCTATCCAACTTCTTTTTAGTTAAATCATCACCCTTGTATGTTTTTTTTTTGGGCATTTAAATACCTCCTTTAGATTTTCTGTTTTTTCTGAGAGATATATTTATTATCAGTTAATAGAGACTGTTCAAAATCATCATTCAGTACTTTTACTAAATCATCCAAATTAGTATCTTTATCAACCATAATTTTATTCTCCTGAATTTCAACTTCGATTGATATTTGCGTTTTCAAAGCTATTAGCTTGTCAATATCTATTTGTTCATAATATCTATTTTGTTGAACAGTATACATTTTATACGCAAATCGCTTTGATTTTTCTATTTTTTCTTTTATTTTATCTTTTCCTTCATCTTTAACTTCTATCAACTCAGAACCTCCCAGTGTTTCAATGAATTCTTTTGATTTATTTCTGTAATATTCAGCAAAATCAAAAATATACTCAAAAGTTTTTAAATTTTTAGAAATAAAAATATTATCTATCAAAACCACATCAAATATGTTACCCATACCTAATAGATTATATTTTAAAAGTTTAAATTCGTCATTCTCTAAAATAAAAAACATTTTTTTTGTCTGCATAAATTGAGATTTTATAAATTTTTGTAAAAATAAGACTTGTTTTGTCTCGTTGTCTTCTTCATACTCAATTTTAACTATCCATGCTTTTATTTGACTTTTTTCATTAAGATCATCTTTTGATAACGTGTTTGGTTTTTTCTCTTCTGTTATATAAGGATAAAAATTTTGAAATACTGATAATCTATTTTGAGCTATCTTAAAAATTGATTGTTCTTCGTCTGGGTTATATTCAGGAATGCTATTATTTATTTCCTCTATTTCAGTAATATAATTACCAATCTCATCTTTTAAAAGACAGAGTATTTTTTTCTTAATATCATTTTCAAAAAGCATTTTATAAATTACAAAAGGTTGTTGTTTTGTTTTTTTGTTTTCAAATAAATAAATATTCACAGTTAATGAAGTAGATCGATTTTCAATAATAGATTTAATTTTTTCAAATTTATTCTTCATTGTAAACCTCTCTTAATAAATATAATCCCATATTAATTTGGGTTATTTTTATTTTCTTTTTTTCATTAACAAAATTTTTCATTTCATGAAAAGAATATTTTGTTAGAAGAATTCCTAATTTACTGTTTCTCCAATTATCATGTTTATATTCAAATTCAATTACATGATATCCTAATAACATCAAAATAGGATTTACCGCAAACATATTACTTTTTATGTAAAGAACTGCTATTAGAAATATTATAATTAAAAGAATAATCACATTTCTACCCTGATTAAAAGCTAATAATGGTAGAATATAAGTAACTAAATAAGAAGTAATCTCGCTATCAATAGGTTTACATGACTCAATTTTCACAAAAGAAATATCAGTAGAATTTTTAAAATATTTTAGCATATAAAAAAGAAAAAATATTGATACAGAGAATAATAAAAAAATCCAGGATAAAAATGTATTAAAATGGAAATAAGGAAATTGATTATCAAATGCCTTATAATCAATAACCCAGTACATAAAATAAAAGGGTATATATGAAGTTAGAAATAAAATTATTTTAAATAGCAAACTAAGACGTTTCATTTCGCAAACACCTCTTTTTTACTACTAACTTTACTGTTTACTTTATTTCTTTTCCGTCTTCCTCTGCAAATTTTGCTAATTCAGGTAAAAGTTGAGCTGCAAGAGGCATATCTATTCCTTGCGTTTTGTCAACACCGTCACCTATTACCAACACTTTGTTTTCATTTCTCATGAATTATCCTCCATTCAATCTATACTTATGGAAAACAAGTATAGATTATCCTTGTCTTTAATTTTAAAAAAAGAATTTTCAATTTCTTCCAATTTATTTAAACTATGAAAATTACAACTATTATTATTAAATACAAATATTATTCCATCTTTAATTTGTTTAGTGGGAAAAGCAGTATTATAATTACTTATGTAAGTTTCTATTTGAGTAATCCACTGAGTAAGTGTTGCAATTGAGCAACTATGAGTTATAAACTTACATTCAATGATAATAGGCGGAAATTGTTCAATTTCATTTATCAGAATATCATATCGAGAATTTCCAAAATGCTTTTCATGATCGATTATAAGATGCTCATCATTTCCTTTATCAAGAAATTGCCGTAAATAAAGAAGGTAATGAGATTGACCGATTTCTTCTGCTTTACTATTTCTTTTATCATCAGATTTTTTATGATAAAAGTAATCCGTTGTAAAAATTTTTAAATGACGCCTAAAATTTCTAAGAGTAAAATAAGTCCAATAGAGTCGTATAAATCTTTTTAATTCTTCTTCATTAATATCATAATCATCTTCTGGGAAAAAAATAAAATTAGGGAATATGTTATTCCATTCCTTGCTAAATACAGTAAAAATTTCAGATATTTCTTCTATTGAAAATAAATATTCTTTGAATAAAAAATTGAAAAATTTCAAAGAATTTATAATAGTTCTAAAATTATTTAAAGGTATTTGTGAGTCCTCCCTTAAAAAAGAATCTATTCCATCAATAAGTATTGCTATACTTTTTTCAGAAATTTCTTTTGTAAAAAAGATTAAAATATTATTATTTTCAAAGTCAGCATTTTTTTCGATATAAAATAGCAAGTGATATAATTCCTTAAAAAAATCCGTGTTAATTTTTTCTACAAACCTGTTTTTTAACCTTTCGGTTTTACTTAAATAGTATAAAAAGAAAATTAAATATATTAACATAAAGTTGTTTGTTTTAATTTTAATAAGATTCAATAAATCTTTTTTTTCATAAAGTTCAAAAACTTTTATATCTGCTTCCTCATTATAATCAATTGCTAAATAATCAAACAATTCATTTGCTGTTACTGTTTTAATCTTTCTAAGAAATTCCATAAAAAAATTGAAACTTATTTCTATTGATAGATCAAAAAAATTATTCTGATATGAGAACAAAAGCTGGTCTGTTCTTTCACTCATTTCGCAAACACCTCTTTTTCTAATATTAATTTTATTGTTTTTTCTGCATTTTCTTTGAGTTTACGAATATGCTCAATTGTTTTAAATTGGGTATCTAAGAAATCGATAATTTCTTGTTGTTTTTCAAGAGGAGGGAGGGGGATTTTAAGTGATAAATACTCTTTTGCATTTATGTTGGGCTGCCCAGCTTCTCGCTTAATAGAACTAATCCAGTATAAATAACATTTAGATTTAGTGAAATAAAAAACAAATTTAGGTGATATTTTTTCATTGAATTTAAATCGTATAAAATAACCTGCATATAAAGCTTTTTCTTTAATTTTTGATTCCTCATATAAGAAGGTCTTTCCAGCAGTTGCTCCACTTCTTGCAAATAACAAATCCCCATCTTCAAGAATATATTTTTCCTCTACTTTTTTGGCAGTCATCCATGTATCATCTTTAAGATTTCCAAAATCATCTACATCTGTTATACGAATGTACCGTATATCTTCTTCTTTTTTTCCTTCAATTGCAGGAGTATTAGCTCCATATTGAGGATTTTCTATTAAAACCTCCCACATCTCAACCCAATCCCACTCACCTTCAAAGATTGAATCATCAATACCAGCATCAAGAATGGCTTTTTCCATCTCCTTGGCTTTTTCTATTATTGCCTGCTGTTTATCTAATCGTTCTACAATCTGTTTTTGTATTTCAAGAGGTGGAAGAGTAATAACAATTTCTGATAATAAGTTATAACTCAAGCTATCCCTTATACTTCCAGAAGTAGATTCTCTAATTTTTTCTAAGAACCATTCACTTTTAAAAACATAAAATAAAAATTTTTCGTTTACATAATTACTATTTTTCACTTTAAAAACCACATAAGCAGGGCTTACTAATCCTCTAATTTCTCTATTTACATAACCAATTGAGCCAATATTTACTCTATAAGGATTATAAACAAAACATCCTTTTTCTATAATTTTGTAATTAGAAAGATTTTTTTCATAAGTATCTTTATTTTTTCCATACACATTTTCTTTAAAAAAATCATCCGCTAAAACTATACCCCTCTCTTTTGTAATACTATAAACTGGTAATTTTTCTTTTTCTTTATTTCTAATAGAATAATTTGCTAAAATATCCCCTAATCTCACCCAATCCCACTTAATTTTTCCTCTCTCAACTTTCCTATACAACCCCGGATTAAGATTAAAATCTTTATTTTTTATCTCCTCAATATCAGCAATCCATACATGCTTATTATCCACAAAATCAGGCAATTTTTTATCGCTATTTTCAAGATACTTATTCCATTTTTTAAAAACCTCAACTGCTTTTGGTAAATCTCCGCATGGGGGATCATAAATATTGGGATTTTCTCCCTGAAATGCTCCGTTAATTGGTCTTCTTTGCGTTGCCAGTGTAAAACCATCGCTTTGAATATCAAAAAACATTACTTTTTTTGTTGAAAAACTGTTCTCATCCTTTAGTTTTTTCCATTCCTTTTTTGTAGGTCTTTCAAAATATAAAACTGTTGTTTTTACGCCGCTGTAAGGTTGAAAAATACCTGCGGGCATTGAAAAAATTGCTTTTAGATTGTATTCTCTCAAAAGTTTTTTTCTTATGTTTTTAAATGAACTTGAATTATCAAATAGTATTTTATCAAGTATAATTACAACTGCTCTTGAAGGTTTTTGTTTCCCTTCTTTAGAAAAACTTAGAGAATTCATAATATGTTGAATAAAAAGGGCTTCAAATCTTTTTACATGATAGGTAAAAACACCAACCCTTGACTGAGTAAGTGGCCCATAAGGTGGATTAGATAGTATTACATCAAATTTCTCTTTATTTTCCTGTTGTGCCCTGTTATCAAGTGAATCCGCTTCTTTAAGATTTGATTTTCCGTCATTATGTAGTATCATATTCATCATTGCAAGTTTAAAAACATCAGGTGCTTTTTCAACAGCCCAGAGATGTATTTCTTTCAAATTACTTAATAATTTTTCTGCTCTGTCAGATGTGTAACCGCAGTAAGTAGCCGTAGGTTCTTTAACACTGTTATAACTTTTTTGAGTGCTTTTTTCTATTTTTGATTTTACAACTTCAAATGCTCTTAATATAAAACCTCCTGTGCCTGCTGCAGGATCATAAATAGTCTCTCCTATTTGAGGGTCTGCAAGTTCCACCATAAAGTGGATAATATGTCTTGGAGTAAAATATTGACCGTATTGTTTTTGTTCCCCTAATTTCTGGACAACAAATTCATAGGCTCTGCCCATTACATCAAAGTTTTCTTCAAGTTTTAAATCAATAAGTCTGCTTAACAAATCCCTTATAGTTGGTCCGTATTTTATTCTCCATATGTGTTTATCAAAAAGTTTTCTAAAAAGCCACAAATCTCTGCCATCATGATCTTTTATTTTAGCAAGTTTCTGAAATATCTCTTTTACTGTGCTTACTGCCTGCGTTACATCAATTTCATTATTTACGATTTTATTTGCCCAATTATAAAATCTTAATTCTTCGGGTAAATAGGGGGTATATTTTTTGCCGTCAAGTTTAGCTAATTTTTCATTTTTTATTTCTTGATCATCAAATAGTTTCAAAAAAAGAAAGTAACTAAATTCTTCCAAGTATTCGGTTGTTTTTAATGTGTCATCTCTGAAAATATTTGCTATATTCCATAATTTATTACCAAGTTGATGAAAATCAACTTTATTGTTTTCCATTAAAATCCTCCTTAAAATTACTCTTTAAAGTCATCTACATTAAGATAAGTTATCTTTTCCATAGTTTTATAAAGTTCCATATAGTTTTCCAATGATCCAAAAAGTTTTTCTATTTTTCTTATTCCACCTTTTGATTGAATTAAAAGACTTTTTGCAAGATGGCTAAAAAGCAAATCAGGATTTCTTTTTTTAAAATCATATAGAATCATAGCAAATTCTATTTTTTCATCATCAAATTTTTTAATCTCTTTTAGCCAGTAAAATACAGCATCCCTGTTTTTCTCTTCAATTGTTTTAAATCTTTTCACACCTTTTGCAACATTAATAAAATCTTGCAATGTTGCATTTACTTCACCGTACAAATCTCTTAAAACACCTAAATCAAATCCAAATGCTTCAAGATATTTTTCATCTATAGGAACTCCAGGATTTAATGCTTCCCAAGAAAGGATAGCCTGAACAAATCTTGCTTTTTGTACTGCTTTTTCTTTTATATTTTTTATTTGGGGTTCTATCTGCTTTTTTATTTCATTGTATACTTCTGGAGATATAATTTCTGATTTAACAAGCCACACAGGAACATCTGCAATAATCATTTCCATTTTTTCAGATTTATTTTCATTAAACGGTTCATCAATATTTTGTTCCTCAATATTATTTTTATTACTTTTTTCTTTTCTTTCTGATTTTTCATCAGAAAAAATTTCATCATCAGAATCAACTTTATCATTAGTAATGATCTCTTCTACTTTGGTTATATCTACAAAATCAATTAGTTTAAATTTGTCTTTTTCTTTTCCATGTTGTTCTGTTGTGCATCTTCTTGTAGCTCTTCCTTTCATTTGAACATATAAAATTTTTGATTTTGTTGGTCTTGCCATAACAAGCACTTCAATATCCGGTGCATCTATTCCTGTTGATAACATATCAACTGAAACAGCTATTTTTATTTCACTGTCTATTTCCTGAAATTTTTGAATTAACTCTTTTGCATTGGGAACTTGATTGTGAATAGAAACTATAATTTTTTCGGCAGTTGCATCATCCGGTGGTAGGTTATTTATTTGATTATATTTATCAATAAAAGCATTTCGCAAATGATTAGCATGTTCTATACTTGCGGCAAATACAAGAGTTTTTGGAATAACACGAGTGGTTTCATAATTAATTACTTCAAAATATTTCTCAGCTATTAGCTCATTTCTTTTAGGGACATCAACTCTTCTGCCCAATTCATCCGGTTCAAAATCAAAACCCATATAATGAACACCTGACAAATCAACATTTGTTTGAAATTTATACCAATCGGTTTTTGCAAGTATTCCTTCTTGCACACCTTGACGATATGTATATCTGAAAGCAGGATACCCAAAGTACTCGTCTGTATTTTTTGTTTCATCATCTGATGGAGTTGCTGTAAGTCCTAAAATTTTAGCTCCTCCTTTTCTAAAATGTTCCACTACTTCGTGCCATTCTCCAAAATATGAACGATGGCATTCATCAAGAATCACCAAGTCAAAAAAATTTGTCGGATAAGAAAGGTACTTTTTATTAACATATAAGAATTGAATTGTAGAAATTGATATATCATTATATTTATCCTCTTTTGTTCCTATAAGTCTTTTTATTTTAAAAATATCTCCCAACACTCCGGTAAAAGCTTTTACTGTTTGCTCTGCAAGAGAATCTCTATCAACTAAGAACAATATTTTATTAGCGAGTCTTGTTTTAAACATTTTTGCAATAATTCCAGCTGCAGTGATTGTTTTTCCTGTACCGGTTGCCATTTCAAGATAAGTTTTGTCTCTTCCAAGCTGAAAAAGGCTCACAACCTGAGATACTGCTATTTTTTGGTAATCTCTCAAATTTGCTAAAAGATAGTCTGTTTCAGGATTGAAATATTCTTTTATTTCTGCATAAGTGGGAAATCTATTTATTTTTTCAGGTCTTGTATTCGCTTTTATATTTTGTCTGTAAATTTGTTCTCCGTCTGATGCAAAAATTAAAATAACTTTTTCACCTTTATTATTTAATATATTTGCATAATTTTTAGCTTGATTTAAAGCACCACTTAAATCAATGCCTTGTTTTTTGGCTTCTATTAAAGCTACAGGATGATTATCTATAAGAATTGCATAATCAGCTTTTTCCCCGTCTGGTAAAGGATATTCTTTTGTAATAACAGAAAAATCAGTTAAGTTCCAGCCAAGTTCTCGTAGTTTTTCATCAATTAAAGTTTTAGAATTTTCTTCATTGTGCATGCTTCCTCCTTAGTTTTTATATTAGAAATAAAATATAAAATTTTTTATGGTCGCAATTTTCATTTACAAAACATCCCAATGTCCGCCAATACAGTTTAGAAACACGCAAATTGTTTGGTAAATATCTTTATTAATGGCTTTTCTGCTTTCTTTGAATTCGATGTCTATGCATTCACCGGTTTGAATCAGTTTTATAATATCTTCTTCTCTCATTTACCTCTTTTTTCTCCTGTTATCTCAATTTTTTCAAGATTTTTTAATATGAGTTTATTTAATCTTTTTTCTTCTTTTAACTGTTCTGCAATTTTTAATTTTGAAAATTTTTCTTCGAAATTAAATTCTTCATCATCATCCGGCAGACCGACGTAGCGTCCCGGAGTAAGCACATAATCCAGTTCTCTTACCTCTTCAATAGTTGTGGATTTGCAGAATCCTTTAATGTCTATGTATTTCAGGCTGTCAATTTCGGATTGACGGCTTAGGAAGATTTTTTTCCATTTTTCAAAATTAATTTCATCTGTTGAACTGTTATTTGAAACTTCTTTTTGCCATAGGTGGTATGTGGCTGCGATTATGCTTATGTCTTCGTGAGATAATTCGCGGGTTCTTCTGTTTATCAGGTGTCCCATTTCTCTTGCGTCTATAAAAAGAATTTTCCCTTTTCTTTTTTTGTTTCTGTTTACAAACCAGAGTGATGCCGGTATTTGGGTGTTTAAAAACAGTTTTGCGGGAAGGTTTACTATGCATTCCCCAATGTCGTCTTCTATCATATTTTTTCTTATTTCATATTCTCCGTTTGTTTTTGTGGTTAAGGCGCCTTTTGCCAAAACAAAGCCTGCTTTTCCATTAGGTGCAAGATGATAAATAAAGTGTTGTATCCATGCATAGTTTGCATTGCTTGCGGGTGGTATTCCGTATTTCCATCTTCCGTCTTTTCTTAGCAGTTCTCCGCTCCAGTCACTGTCATTAAAAGGAGGATTGGCAATAACAAAGTCTGCTTTTAGGTCTTTGTGCGCATCATTTAGAAAAGAGCCTTCACTGTTCCATTTTACTTGAGAGCTGTCTATTCCTCTTATGGCAAGATTCATCTTGCATAGCCGCCAGGTTGTCTGATTGCTTTCCTGTCCATATATGGATATATCGTTTATTTTACCCTGATGTACTTGCACAAATTTTTCAGATTGAACAAACATTCCGCCAGAACCACAACATGGGTCAAAAACTCGTCCTTTGTAAGGTTCGAGCATTTCTACAAGCAATTCAACAACACTTCTTGGAGTATAGAATTGTCCGCCTTTTTTACCTTCTGCCAGAGCAAACTCTCCAAGAAAATATTCAAAAACGTGTCCCAATATATCTGCGCTTCTTTCTTTTGCCTCACCAAGAGCAATATTGCCTATAAGGTCTATCAATCCACCAAGACTTGTGGGGTCAAGGTTGCCTCTGGCATAAACCTTGGGTAAAACCCCTTTTAACGATGGGTTTTCTTTTTCTATGATATCCATTGCATTATCGATGTATTTGCCTATTTCCGGGTCTTTTGCCTTTGCTTGCAGATAAGACCAGCGCGCCTCCTGTGGAACAAAGAATACATTTTCTGCCTTGTATTCATCCCTATCCTCAGGATCTGCATTTGCATATTCACCTTTTCCTGCTTTTAATTTGGCATGTAAATCTTCGAAAGCATTTGAAATGTATTTTAAAAAAATCAATCCCAATACAACGTGCTTGTATTCTGCAGCATCAATATTTTTTCTGAGCTTATCAGCTGCTTTCCATAACTGTTTTTCCAGGGGTTCTTTTTTATTATTGTTTTTTGCCATATTTTCATCCCTCTCTATTTTTTATTTCCTTATGCTTTATTATTATATTATAATAAAATGATTTTTTTTTACAAGTATTTTTATTTAATTTTATTACGTGATATATTGTGCATCATAATAGGTTGCAGTTATATATTGTTTAATGTGTATAACAACCTGTGTTATTGGCTATATGTTGGAGTTTTATTTCTTATTTTATAAGATTAGATTGTTTATTTGTTTTTTACTGCGCTTCCTATGCATACCTTTCTCATAGTACATAAGCTACAACCTTTTTTTCTAATAGGAAAAGAAATAACATTTAGAATTGTGAATAATATTAAAATCATCCAATAATCCCATGTAGGATTTTTGATTATAGCAAAGACAAGAGATGTTAAAAAAATTAATGGTGGAGGTATGATATAGAACAAAGAAAGTTTTATTCCTGTCTGTAAGTTGCCACTGTTTTGCTCGAACATAGCAGATGAGATTTTCCCCCATCCCAGGTGACACAATTTGTCATAATAATAGCAACCGCTACAATTATGTTTTTTTAATAATATCTGGATTACTACAACTAAGAGTCCCCATATAATAGTGAGTATGGGGACTCCAAATAGTATCCATATTGGCCAAAGAAGATATCCTGCCAATAACCATATTGAGATATAAAGTAAGTTTTCGCCGATAATTGAGGAGAGAGGAAATGATTCTTTTCCAGAAACGATATTGTCTTGATAACATTTATACATTTTTTAGCTCCTTTGTAATTACTTACTTAATGTTTGTATCTGTTGTCAAAATCATACAGAATTGAATGTAAAATTTTGAAATAACTTAATGGTTACAATTAAATTGTCAAATTTTCATAGATGATTTTGGTCAAATACCTGCAATGGTTGGTATGTTGAGCACTTCTTTTTATAAGTTCAAAAATAAACTCGAAAAACATATATGAAATGAACTTAGTATATATTTTATTTATTGATATTTAAAAAACTGTCTTCTTATTGTTATGAATAAGCTAAGATTGATTGGAAATTTTAAAAGATTTAAAAGAGTTTTTTAAAATAGCTTTTTAATAAATTAAATTAACCGCTTTTTTGTCTGTTTTTGTAGTTTCGCCAATTACTATAGCATCTTTTATTTGATTTAATATAGTATCTACATTGTTAGGATTTACAAAAAGAATAAATCCAATACCCATATTGAAGACTCTATACATTTCTTCTGTTTCTACATTTCCCCATTTTTTCAATAACTTAAAAATTGTTAAAGGCTCCCATGATTTTGTATTTATATTAGCGCATATATTATCTGGTAGAACTCTTATTATATTTCCTTTGAAACCACCGCCGGTTATATGTGCCATGCCGTTAATTAAATCTTTTTCTAATAGAGGATAAACTTCATCATAATAACATCGGTGAACTTTTAATAATTCCTCACCTATTGTATTGTTTAGTCCGTCGATATAATTATCAACTTTAAATTTTTTTATATCAAATATGATATGTCTTGCCAATGAATATCCATTTGTATGAAGTCCTGTTGATGGTATGCCAATTATAATATCGCCAGCGGTAATTTTTTCACCAGTTATAATTTTATCTTTATCAACAATTCCAGTAATACATCCAGCAATATCATATTCATTGTCGGAGTAAAATCCTGGCATTTCAGCAGTTTCCCCGCCTAATAAAGCCACATTATATTTTTTACAGCTTCTGGCAAATCCTTTAATAATTTCAGCAATTACATCAGAAGATAAACGTCCAGTTCCAATATAATCTAAAAAAAATAAAGGTTTAGCTCCCTGAACTAAAATATCATTTATGCAGTGATTTAATAAATCTTCTCCTACAGTATCATGTTTATTACTCATAAAAGCTATTTTTAATTTTGTTCCAACGCCATCAATACTTGATACTAAAACAGGATTTTTTATTCCATTAAGATCCAATGAAAATAGTCCGCCAAAGCCGCCGATTCCTTCTAATACATTTTTGTTCTGAATTCCATGTAAAATATTTTTAATTTTTGAAACAGTTTTTTCGCCTTCTTCTATATCGACTCCGCTTTTTTTATATAAATCAGACATTCTACCTCTCCTATTTGTTAAATAATATTGTCCATGTAAAGTAATGTAAATATTCATTTGAAATATTTTCTTTACAAAAGGAATAATTGAATAGAAAATCTTTATTTAAAATTTTATTTTTTAATGAAAAGCCCATGGCATTATAGTCATTATTATAAGAATAAGAAATATTAAAATAGTTATTTAATTTGTAAGCAATAGCATAAAATCTTTTATTTGGAATAGATGGAGTTATATGATAACTTATTCCTATAAATATATTTGTTTTAGGAATTTTTTTCGTAATTCCCAAAATATGCTCATATGGGATTTCAAATTCATATCGTGTTTGTTTATCAGACCATAAATCAACTTTCCATTTTAGTTTAGAAGAAAGTTTGCCAGAGAACATATCAAAAAGGCTAAAATTTCTGAGAGAATAATTTATGATTACATTGTGTTGTAATTGATAAGCTATTCCAATGTTAAATGTTATCGCACTGGCATTTTGTTTGTACACGTTTTCTTTTATATAAGAGAAAGAAAAACCAAAGTTTATTTTTTCTGACTGTTTGCCAATAGTTATGCTATATTTTTGAATATTATCAGAAAAATTTGATAGTAATTTCCCGTTTAAGTCTCGTTCTTCAATATCATTTATTTTAAATTGAAATAATGATAATCCTATTTTAAGATCCTTGTTTTGTAGTATTAAACTTATAAAAGAGTTTGATCTATCAAAACTTAAATTTGCATAAGAAATATCAATCTGGTATTTTTGCATAAAATTAATAAAAGCGGGATTTATATATACTGATTCTGAAGATTTTGTAATAATAGCACCATTCCCTGATCTTATAGATGCCGCACCTATTGGAAGATTTAAAATATTTAAAGTTTTCGGAACAGCATATATTATATTTAATAAAATTATAAGTAGTAAAAAGACTTTTTTCATAACTAATTTAGTATTGTAATTTTATTTGATATTTTTTCTTTATTCTTTACATCGATTATGTAAAGATAGGTTCCATTAGGGACGTAATCGCCATTATCATCGCGTCCATCCCATTTTACGATAATTTTGTCCGAAGAATCGAAAAATTTATTTTCGAATAAAGTTCGAATTAAATTCATAGACATATCATAAATTTTTAATGTGACATAATTTGAGTTTTTCAATGCAAAAACAATTTGAGCTTGTTGATTATCCCTTGTGCTAATGGGATTAGGAAATGAGTAAGTTTTTACTAAATCGGAATATGTTACAGGGTATGATTTTTTAAAATAATCAAAAGATTTTCCATTATTTACAGTATAAGCAAGGCCGTTATATGTTCCAATCCATAGATAAAAATCTATTGCGCATAAAGATGCTATATAATCATCTGGCAATCCGTTTTGTGTGGTAAATTTTTCCAGATTTTTATTATTAAGGTTGAATGAATATAGTGCTCCGTCGGTGCCAAACCATAGTAATGAATCTTTGCCGGTAATTGCTAAAGGTGCTATATCTTGTAATCCATCTATAGAATGCCATGTTTCTCCATTATTGTCTGAATAAATTGCGCCATTAGATTCTCCTGGATTCCCCGAACTTGTACATGAAGCTACGATATATTTTTTATCATTGAAATAATGAATATATAATTCCCATATTTGGTTGCCGAGAAAATTTGGGGTATAACCTGCTCCATACTGCGTAAATGTTTTTCCATTATCTTCTGATTTTTTGATACCAGCAGCTGTGCCGAGCCATATTATCCCTTCTTTATCAATTTTTAAAGAAAGAGCAATATTATTGAAATTGTTTACATATGTAAAAGACGGTGGATATAAGGTAGTTTCTAATGTATCATTTGTTGAATCTTCATCGGGAATAATTATAGTCCATATTGAATCTTTTATATTTTTTCTAATAAGATTGCCTCTTAAATAAGCGATAAATATAGAAGAATCTTTAAAAGCAATTTCAAACCCAACTTTTTGTGGAAATTCATCTGCAAATTTTATTTGTTCGAACTGCCATTCTGAACTATCTTTATGTCTATAGTAAATGCCGGTACCAACAGGTACAGGTTGGGACATACTTGCATAATCTCTCATATAGCCAGCAGTAGCATAGTAATAATTATTGTTATATCCTAAAGAAAAGATATACTGATTTATATCGTTATATTTTAATTGATAGGTCCATGAATTTCCCCAATCTTCTGAAAATGCCGCACCTTCACCTGTCAAAATCCATAGCTGATTATTTAAATAATAAACTTCATATATATCATTGGATATTATTTCCCCCTCAGATTGCACTTTATTCAGTTTTATATTAGGTTTAATGTTATATTTTTTAGGTATTATCAATTCATTTGCATTTATTGAAATTATTATGGCAAGAGATAATAAAATGCTTTTTTTTATCAATTTGTTTATTCCTTAATGAGATTTTGTATTTTCTCCTCTATGCCTTTTGACATCTCATTTATATAGTTAATAAGATTATTAGCTTCTTTAATTAATTCCTGCTCATTATGTTCTTTATCAAACTTAGTATTTACCCATATATTGTATAATGAAGCATTAGCAATAGATTTAATCATGTTTATGGCAATTCCCAGATCAGAAATAGCAGCTTTACTGCAATTTTCTACAAGGCTTGCTGTAATTTCCAGTATTGTGCTGCTTAGTTTGATCAGTTCTAAAGGGGTAAGGCAGGCATTGTGAATAATTTCCATTGCCTTTTCTTTATCTTCATAATTTTTTACAATAGAAAAGTTGTTTAAAAGATAGGAAAGATTTTGGGCATCTATATCTATACTTTCAAGGAATAAATTTCTAATGTTTTGTAATTTTTCAGTATAAGAAAATAATGACTCTTTCAAGTGGTTAAATTTTTTCTTATTTATTGTGGTATCTATAACCAGAAGTATTAAAGATGCTGCCATAGCTCCATTATAAGCCATAGCAGAACCTCCACCAATATGAAATTCTTTATCAGCTAATAAGTCGCAAAATGTTTCCAGCTGATTAGTTGTATAAGATTCAATATATTGTTCTATAAAGGAATCATAAAAATATTTATCATCAAAATTGTTGAGTCTTATATTTATTTTACCAAAATTTATAAATTCTTTATATGCCAAGATTTTTTTAGGATTTTCTATTTTTTGGTAAAAATATAATCCTATATTATAAAGAAATTCTTTCTTTATCAAGCTAATAAATTCTGTTTTGTATATTTTTATTGAATGCTTTATAGCTTCATTTTCTAAATATTCAAAAAGCAGAAAAAATGGTATATTCATAGTATGCGTTTCAATTAGAATAGATGAAAGATTATGTTCTGTTCTATAAAGTTCTGTAGAATAAATATTTAATTTATCATTTGATTCAGATAAGAATTTTTTATTTGTTATTGCTTCAGATAGGGCTTTTAGTGATTGTTTATCATGAGTAATAAAAATTATTTCACCAATAAAATGGCTAAACCCGTAATCTAATATTATATTGTTTTTAGAATTAGAATAATTTTTTTCTTCTAATAGTTCATAATTAATTTTTTCCAGAAGAGTTTGGTATAGGGATATACTTTTTTTTGTAGTATATAAATTACAATTGATTTTATTTTCTAAGAAAGCATTTTGTAAAATGCTACGATAGACATCAATTTCCTGGAGCAATATTCCTGAAACTGAGAATAGATTTATAATTGCTGTATTTTCATTTTCTAATTCAGATATGTATGCATAAAAGTTAAGAATAGAATTCAAAACATTATTTGGGTAACCAGCGATAGTAAAGAATGAAGTATTTAAATCAAATTGAATATTTGTATCCAATAAAAATACATTGTCTTCAGATTTTAGAATATTAATAACAATATCATAATATTTAATATCAAAATAAGATTTAAGCGCAATTTGAGCGCCTAAAATAGGCTTTTTATAAGGAAACATTAAGCACTAAGGTTATTTAAATAACGAGCAACTTTTGATTTTTTTCTATCTACTGTATTTCTATGTAAAACGCCTTTTTTCTTTGCAGTATCAAGCATTCCATATAATTTTTTAACTAACATAGTAGCTTCTTCTTTATTGGAAGTTTTTATTAATTTTTTGGTAACAGTTCTGATACTTTTTTTAATAATTCTATTTCTTAAACGAGCTTTTTCATTAGTTTTAATTCTTTTTTTAGCTGATTTATGATGTGCCAATTTTTCCTCCTTGGGTTTGTGTGTTTACAGCTTTAAAAACGTGGACTGTTAATATATAATTTTTTAAATCTTTTGTCAAGAGCTTTCTTATGTAAGTCTAAAAAAATCATATATTTTTCTCTTGTTTTTTGTTAATAAAATTAATATTTTAAATATCATTGTCAAGTAGAAAAAATGAATTTTTATAGAAGGAGTTTATAAATGAAAGTTGGATTTGTTGGAATTATTGGTAAACCAAATGCAGGTAAATCTACCTTACTAAATGCGATTTTAGGAGAAGATTTATCTATTGTTACCCCAAAAGCTCAGACTACAAGAAAACAAATTATTGGTATTTATAATGATGATGAATCTCAGATTATTTTTGTAGATACCCCTGGTATTACAGAGCCAAGGGATAGATTAAATAAATTATTAGTTGAAAATGCAGAGCGGGCTATAAATGATGTTGATATTATTGTTATGATTATTGATGCCACAAGATATATGAAGGAATTTTCTGATGATATTAAAAATTTTTTGGAAAATAATAGAAAGCCAATTTTTTTGCTTATTAATAAGATTGATAAAATCAGGAAAGCTTATATATTACCAATTATAGAATATTATAGACATTTGTATAGTTTTAATGAGATATTGCCTATATCTGCCAAATATAGGGACGGAGTTGATAAATTAATAGAATTATTAAAAGAATATTTACCGGAGGGAGAGCCTTTTTACGATCAGGATATTATTTCCACGCAAAATGAGAGAACATTTGTGGAGGAATATATTAGAGAAGGTATTTTTTATTTATTAAAACAGGAGTTGCCGTATTCTATTTATGTAAAAATTAATGAATATAAGGAAAGTGATGAAGAAGCAGAGATTTTTGCCGATATTTATGTTGAGAAAGACTCTCAGAAGAAAATAGTTGTTGGAAGAAATGGAAGTATGATAAAACAAATTAGAGAATATGCAACAGACAAAATAGCAAAATTTATTAATAAAAAAGTTAAGTTACATCTTTGGGTTAAAGTAAATAAACATTGGAAGAAAAATATTACTGAAAAACAATTATGATTCGTTTTATTAAAAGAATACCTAAAACATTAGATGACTATAATGTTATTTTTAATGGAAAAGATGAGATAAGGAATCATATAGGACAACTTTGTGAAGAAAGTGTTCCTTTTGATACAATTATACTACGACGAGATAATAGTAAATTTCAAAAAGAAAGAGCATTTTCTTTTTTTGTGCTTTCCGATAAAAATTATTTTTTGACAGATATATTGAATCCTTTGGATACAGGGGCAGAAGTACTGAATTATATTAAGAATTTAGAATTTAAATCAGATTTTGATAAAGAAATATCAAAGAAGCTTGGATTTTTACAATTTATTTACTCTTTTATGGATATTCAATATACTTTTTTTGCTCTATTAATTGGTTATAAGAATTTGGTTATAGATAATCAGAAAATACAGGCTTTAAAATTTGCTTATCCAGATTTTATTAAAAAGTTTGAAAAAAGAGATAATTTTCGAGTGAATCTAACTTTAGAATATCCAGTAGAAGTTATTATTGAAGGGTATAAAACAAGAGCTTTAAATATATCTGCAGGGGGGATAGCAATAAATACGAAGATTCCACGAATTATACATATTGGGGAAATTTTGCCTATGACATTAACTTTTCCAAATGGGGGCTCTTGTTTTATAAAAGGAATGGTGAAGTATTTGAGTTCATATCGAGCGGGGATACAATTTATTCCTTCATCAAGAAATAAGATTGATATTATAGAATTTAAGCACAATTTAGACATAATAAGGAAATTTGTAATAGCGGAGCAGCTGCGTCAGAAGAAAAAAGAGAAAGATTTTGAAGATTATTTACTGGATAAGAAGAAAGTTTATGAAAAAGTAAAAAAATCTGTAAAACAAAAATTGAATATTATAAAAAATCAGGAAGAACGCAAAGCTTTTTATGAAATTCATAGGCCTACTATTTTGGTTATTGATAATATACCAGGGACAAATTATGATTTTTTGAAGGCACATTTTAATGTTTATAATACCCACTATATAAAAGCAGAAGTGAATTTTAAAATAAATAGTATTGAAGCATTAATTTTCAATCCTGATTATTCAAATTATAAAAATATTATTGATTTTTTGGTTAAATACCATATTGCAAAGATAACACCTAAGATAATAGTTTCCAACCAATTATCTAGAGATTTTATTTTATTTTTAAATAAGAAGATTACATTTGATAATATGTTAAAATTTCCTCCTAATCCAAGGTTATTAATAAATAGCTTAAAGAAAATTTTTCACTATGATTTAGATGAGAAAACTTTTAAGATAGATCAAAAAATAAAAGATTTAAAATTTGCAGTTGTATCTAATGTTCCATTTTTGTTATACCACATAACACATTTGTTATATTCTGCAGGTATTGAGAAAGTTGTTAGGATAGATTCTTCTGGTAAGATTGCAAATGTCTTATCTAATTTTTCGCCAGAAATTTTAATAATAGATAATATTATAGATACTGTGGATGCTTTGAGGATGGGGTATATTTTAAAGAAAAATCCAGCTTTTAAAAATATTAAAATTTTCCTTGTTATAACGGAAAAGTTTGATAATTATTTAGAGTTAATTGGGAAATATAATATTGATAGGTTTATATTTTTTCCTTTTAATGAAGAAGAGTTTATTGAGATTCTGGAATCTTTTGCAGTGGAATTTTAGCTTTTTTAAAGTATGCCATATCTTTTATTATTATATAAAACGGATTAAGTATTTAGATTTATTACCTTATGTTAGCGAGAATTTCTATGCAAAATCAGATACATTTTATTATTATACAAATCAATATTGAAATTCTAAAGTAAATAAATTTGTTACTTCACTAATATTAAATCAAAAATAATAAATAATTAAAAAATGAAATGTTATAATTTTTTAGTTTAATTTTTTTCAAATTATAAATACAATTTTTTTAATTCAAGGGTGATACTATGTTTTATTTTTTTTCAAGTGAAACCTAAAAAAAGCTTGACAAAAAATTTTTTGTATCTATATTTACTCTTTATATTTTTTCAAAAAAAAGGAATCTGACATGAAGGGTAAATTTATATTAAAATTTGGTGGTACCTCTGTAGGAACACCTGACAGTATTAAAAAAGTTAAGAATATTGTCTTTGATTATATTAACAACGGAAATAAAATTGCAGTTGTAGTTTCTGCTTTTGCAAAGGTCACAGATGGTCTTCTTGGACTTGCAGAACTTGCGGAAAAGGGCAATATTGAGTACAAAAATATGGTAACTATGCTTGAAAATAGGCATTTGGAGGCTATCAATAGTCTAATTGAAGATGCTAATTTGAAATCGGAGTGTATTAACAAAGTTACTGAAATATTGTTGGAATTAAAAGAAATAGCAGATGGTGTTTTTTTGTTAAAAGAACTATCCAAAAGAACTTTGGATTTATTTGCTAGTTTTGGAGAAAGGCTTTCAGCCGTAATAATATCATATTATTTTAGACAATTTTTTCCAGATACTGAATATATTGATGCAAGAAATATTATAGTTACTAATGATAATTTTACAAATGCAGTTGTGAATTTTTCATTATCTAAACAAAGAATAAAAGAAAAATTAGATGATTTTGATAAATTATATGTGATAACAGGTTTTATTGCATCTACGCCAGATGGTAAAACCACTACCTTAGGGCGGGGTGGTTCAGATTATACAGCATCTATTATAGGAAATATTGTAGATGTTGATGAAATTCATATTTGGACAGATGTAGATGGAATAATGACTTCTGATCCTAAAAAAGTAGATAGGGCTTTTCCAATTGTTGAATTATCTTATGAAGAAGCAATGGAATTGTCCAATTTTGGGGCAAAAGTTTTGTACCCACCAACGATTCAGCCGGCATTGGATAAAAAAATCCCAATAATTGTAAAAAATGTCTTTAATCCACATTTTCCAGGCACTAAGGTTTGTATGAATCCTAAACCAACATCTTATATTATAAAAGGGATTTCTTCTATAGATGATATTTGTATTTTACGCGTTAAAGGTAGTGGTATGGTTGGTATTCCAGGTATTTCGTATAGATTATTTAGAGCATTGAAAGCCGGGAATGTAAATGCCATATTAGTAACACAAACATCATCCGAGCATTCCATTTGTGTTGCGATTAAGCCAGAACAAAGTATTATTGCAAAGGATTTGGTTGAAAGAGAGTTTATAGAGGAAATTACTAATCATCAGATTGATGAGATAAAAATAGAAAATAACCTATCTATTGTAGCTATTGTTGGCAATAATATGAGGATGATTCCCGGTATATCTGGTAAAGTATTTACCGCATTGGGCAGGAATGGTATTAATGTTATTGCAATATCACAGGGTTCGTCGGAACTTAATATTTCTATTGTTATTAATAAGAAGAATTTGATTAAAGCATTAAATGCAATTCATGATTCATTCTTTTTATCTGATAAAAAAGTCATTCATTTATTTCTTATTGGTACCGGTTTAATTGGTACTACTTTAATGAATATTATAAAAAATCAATGTGAATATATTCGAAATAAATGCTTCCTTGATTTGCGGGTAGTTGGAATTGCAAATAGTAGAAAAATGTTATTTGATATAAAGGGAATAGATTTTGATACATGGAAAAATGATCTGGAAAAATCAGGGTTAAGTATGGAATTGGACAGCTTTGTAGATAAAATGATTGATTTAAATTTATCGAATAGTATTTTTATTGATTGTACAGCAAGTTATGATGTTCCTAATTATTATGAAAAAATACTTTATCATAGTATTCCAGTTGTTACACCGAATAAAGTTGCTAATATTTTGAAATATGATTTATATTCAAAATTGAGACATGTTTCGAATAAATATAATGCAGGATTATTTTATGAAACAAATGTTGGCGCTGGTCTTCCTGTAATAAATACTCTTAAGGATTTGATTTTAAGTGGAGATGAGATTTTAAAAATAGAAGGTATTTTTTCTGGAACATTGAGTTATATTTTTAATAATTTTAATTCTAATGTGAAGTTTAGTGCTCTTGTGAAAGAAGCAATGCAAAAAGGATATACAGAGCCGGATCCTCGGATTGATTTAAAAGGGGAGGATGTTGCAAGAAAATTATTAATTTTGATAAGGGAGCTTGAAATACCATTGGAATTGGAAGATATACAGATTGAACCATTTTTGCCAAAAGATGTTTTTCAGGCAGAAAGTATTGATGATTTTCTTACTATTCTGGAGAAGTATGATGATTATTTTAAAAATCTTGCTTTAGATGCAGAAAAGAAGAGTCATAAGTTAAAATATATTGCGAGTTTTGATGGTAATATTGCTAAAATTCAGTTGCAAGAGATCCCTGTTATTCATCCATTTTATTTTTTAACAGGAACGGATAATATAATTCTTTTTAGGACTAAAAGATATAATAAAACGCCTCTTGTGATAAAAGGTCCTGGCGCTGGGGCAGAGGTTACAGGTGCAGGCGTTTTTGCTGATATTATAAAAGCGGCTAATACTAATTTTTAAACTGAAAGGGAATGTGCTATGAATAAAATTAAAGTAGGTGTTTTAGGTGCTACCGGTAGTGTAGGGCAAAAATTTATCCAACTTTTGGAAAATCATCCATGGTTCGAAGTTACAGAAGTAGCAGCGTCTTCACGATCTGCAGGTAAAAAATATAAAGAAGCTGTTAATTGGTTTTTAAATACTCCCATTCCTGAAAAAATAAAAGATATAATTGTTAAAGAAGCAAAGCCTGATCTTGATTGTAAAATAGTATTTTCTGGTTTAGATGCATCCGTTGCAGGACCTATTGAAGAAGAATTTGCAAAAAATGGATATATTGTGGTTTCAAATTCTCGAAATCATAGATTTGATGAAGATGTTCCATTGCTTGTTCCCGAAATAAATGCTGAACATTTGGAGTTGATAAAAACTCAGAAATATGGAGATGGTTTTATTGTTACTAATCCGAATTGTTCAACAATTGGCATGGTAATGGCTTTGAAACCATTGTATGATAATTTTGGAATAGAGTCTGTATCTGTTGTTACAATGCAAGCTTTATCAGGGGCAGGGTATCCGGGGGTTTCTTCTTTAGATATTATTGATAATGTAGTTCCTTTTATTAAAAGTGAAGAAGAGAAGATGCAAAGTGAACCATTAAAAATACTTGGTGAATATAAAAATGGCAAAATAGAATTTGCTGATATTAAAATTAGCGCATCCTGTAATAGAGTACCTGTGGTTGATGGACATCTGGAAAGCGTTTCTGTGAAATTAAAAAAGCAAGCAACAGAAGAAGAAATTATTAAAGCATGGCAAAATTTTAAAGGCATACCGCAGGAATTGGATTTGCCATCAGCTCCTAAACAGCCGGTGCATTATTTTTTTGAAAATAATTTTCCGCAACCAAGGATTCACAGAAATTTAGAAAATGGTATGGCAGTTAGTGTCGGTAGGTTGAGGAAATGCCCGGTATTAGATTATAAATTTATGGTATTATCTCATAATACTGTACGTGGTGCTGCTGGTATTGCAATTTTAAATGCAGAACTCCTGTATAAAAAAGGTTATATAAAATAGATGAAGAAAAGTGTAAAAGTTTTTGCTCCTGCAACTGTTGCAAATTTTATTGTTGGTTATGATATAATTGGTTTTGCATTAGAAGAGCCAGGAGATATTGTAGAAGTATCACTTAATAATAAGGATAAGATAGAAATAATTGATATTAAAAGTGATTATTCTTTACCATTTGATATTGAAAAAAATACAGCAACTATTCCAATACTTGAGTTGTTAAATGAGCATAATATAAATATTGGACTTGATATAAAGATTGAAAAAGGCTTGCCAATTGGTAGCGGCTTGGGTTCTTCTGCTGCAAGTGCAGTCGCTGCCATTTATGCTTTAAATCTGTTATTAGATGAGAGATTTTCAAAAATACAATTGTTGAAATATTTACAGCTATCTGAAAAAATGGTTAGTGGTTCTCCTCATGCTGATAATGTTGCGCCTTCTTTATTGGGAGGCATTGTTATAATTCAAAATTATAATCCTCTTAGTGTTAAAAAATTAAATTTAGATTTTGATTATTATGTTTCCATTATTACCCCAGATATAGCAATAAAAACAAAAGCAGCAAGGAATATGTTGCCTGAAAATGTGAAATTGAAAGATGCGGTTACTCAATGGGCTAATATAGCCGCAATGATTTCTGCTTTGTATGAACAAGATGATGATTTACTGGGCTTATCTTTGAAAGATATTATAATTGAGCCTGTGAGAGCAAACTTGATACCATATTTTTATGATATGAGAGATATAGCTTTAAAAAAGAGAGCAATATGTTTTGGCATATCTGGTTCAGGCCCATCAGTTTTTTTTCTTAATAGAAACAAAGCAGAAGCAGAAGTGATTATTCGGGAAATTTCAGAATTTTTATATAAAAAAAATATTAGTCATAAGAAATTTGTTACTAAAATCAATAATATTGGTCCTAAGGTTCTGGATATAAAATAATAAAATTTTTGGATAAAAAAGGATAAAATTATATGAAATATTATTCAACAAAAAATCCTGCAGTAAAAGTTTCTGAGGAAATAGCTGTTTTAAAAGGCTTACCAGAAGATAATGGTTTATTTGTACCGGAGGAGATACCTTTATTAGATGATAATTTTTTTAAAAATATTGAGAAATGGTCTTTTCAAGAGATTTCTTTTGAAGTGGCAAAAATATTTTTTGATAGTATTGACGAGAAAGAGTTAAAAAATATAATTTATGATGCTATAAATTTTGATGCTCCAGTTGTAAATATAGATAATAATATTTTTACATTGGAATTATTTCATGGTCCGACTCTTGCTTTTAAAGATTTTGGTGCGCGCTTTATGTCCAGAGTGATGTCTTATTTTATAAATAAGTACAATAAAAAATTGGTTATTTTGGTGGCTACTTCTGGAGATACTGGCAGTGCTGTTGCTAATGGATTTTATGGTATTGACAATATAGATGTTGTAATTCTTTATCCTTCGAAGAAAATTAGTAATATTCAAGAAAAACAGATAGCTACTCTTGATAAGAATATTATAGCTTTAGAAATTGATGGGACTTTTGACGATTGTCAGTATCTTGTTAAAACAGCATTTTTAGATAGTCATTTAAACACAAAAATTATGTTATCTTCTGCTAATTCTATAAATGTTGCTCGTTTGATTCCGCAATCTTTTTATTATTTTTACGCCTATTCACAATTGCAGAATAAAGATAATGTATATATTTCTGTTCCAAGTGGTAATTTTGGCAATCTTACTGCTGGGCTTTTTGCTAAAAGAATGGGACTTCCTGTAAAAAAATTTGTTGCTTCTACTAATGCAAATTCTGTGTTTACGGAATATTTAAATACAGGAGAATATAGACCCCGCCCTTCTATAAAGACTATATCTAATGCTATGGATGTCGGTAATCCAAGCAATTTTGAAAGAATAAAATGGCTATATAAAGATAATATTAATGCAGTTCGTGAAGATATTGTAAGTTATAGCTTTTCTGATGATGAAACTAAAATTGCAATAAAAGAAGTTTTTGGAAAATCTGGTTATATATTAGATCCTCATGGAGCTGTTGGTTATTTAGGTCTGATAAATTTTTTCGAAGAAGTTGTACAGGATAATAAAACTGGTATTTTTTTGGAAACTGCCCATCCTGCAAAATTTTTGGATATTGTAGAACCTGTTATTAATAGCAAAGTGGATGTTCCTAAACGGCTTGGAAAATTTTTAAATAAGGAAAAAAGAGCTTTGAAATTATCTAATAAGTTTGATGATTTAAAAAATTATTTATTAAATGTTTATGGATAATTTGAAGATAATTTTTGAAAAAGATTTTAATCCAGCGGAAATTAAAATTTCTCCACGGCCTGTGTGGAAGTGTAGGAACTGCGTAGAATACAATTTAAATCCATCATGCCCGCCTTATGCACCTGATTGGAGAGAAGCTGAAAAATTTATTAAGTCATATAAAAAAGCGCGAATTTATAAGTTTGGAGTGGATATAAAATACTATAAAGAGAGTAAAAAGAAAATAGAAAGATATTTAATAGAAGTAGAAAAACAAAATTTTAGAAAATATAATTATGTTTACGCTATATACCCTGGTTCATGTAATTATTGTGATAAATGTACTTTTGATATGGCAATAGGACGGTGTAAGAATTTTCAATATGTTCGTCCTTCTATTAATGCTATAGGGATTGAAATATCTTCTATTGTTGATATTGATTTTAATGAGCAAGTTTTATATGGGATTATTTTATTTGAGTAAAGAATTTTTAATTGGTACAATTTTTATGTGAAATTTTTCTGTGGAATAATTTATTAAAATAAAAAGGACTTGTTCTGTAGCTTGAGAAAGTTTTCTAATCCTTTTATAACAAGGTTTTCTTCAGTTTTAATTATTTTTATTTTGCAAGATTTATACAATTCATCTATGCTAAATTGTTGAGCAGATTTTAAAGCACTTTCAATATAATATTTATAATTAGATGTGCCACCACTAATTACGATTAGATTCGGGTTATATAAATTTATTACATTTGCAAGGCCTATGCCGAAATAAAATCCAGTTTTTTTTATTATTTCAATAGCTGATTGATCATTTATATCCAATAATTTTTTTATTTCTTCAGGTGATTTGTTATTCATAAGTTTAATAATTGCAGCGCCACTTGCTACTTGATCCAGAGTTTGTACATTATTAGAGTCAATTATTATGTTTGTAGAACCTAATTCACCGGCCCATCCATTTGCTCCTGTTATTATTTTGTTATTAGAGAATATCCCCATGCCTATACCAGTTCCTACCATAATTACAATAATTGTATTTAATTTATCGAATTTATCGAATTGTGAAAATAAAGCAGCTGTTACATCATTTATAAAATGAATTTCTTGATTAGAATCAATAAAATCTGTAGTTAAATCTTTCAAATCTGGAATTACATAAGATAAAATAACATGATTGAAATTTTTTACTAAGCCGGGAATTGCTATTCCTATTTTATAATGTTTTGCAGGTATTTCATGCAAAAAATCTTTTATTTGTTTCTTTATAAAATTTTTAGTACATTTTATACCTGTTGGTATTATTTTTTTTATATTTTTATGGGATATTAGCATTTTTGTTCCGCCAATATCGATAAATATATTATTATTCATAGTTAGTTAATATACGAAAAAAAATTTAAATTTCAAATTTTTAAATTTTGTTATGAAATATCTTTTTTAGATTATTCTTTATAATTTGACACAATTCCAATTCACTTATATTCAAAATATTTGCAGCTGCTTTATAAACATATTTTATGTTTGTTGGAATATTGTAGTTTTGATTTTTCCCAAAGAGTGGTATATAGGGAGCATCTGTTTCAAGGAGTAGTTTAGATATAGGTACTTTCAGCAGTTTTTCTCTTAATTTATTTGCTCTTGGAGCAATAATTGCACCATTGAAACTAAAATAAATATTGAATTTAAGAAATTCATCGATTATAGCCAGTGGTCCTGAAAAAGAATGAATGATATATGTAATTTCTTTTAAAAAGGGTTTTCTTTTTAATAATTGTAAAAATTCGTAATAGGATTTACGAAGGTGTAAAATCATTGGTAAATTATTTTTGTATGCTTCTTGAGCCAATATAAGAAAAAGGTTACTTTGTTCTTTTCTATATTTTTGTCCATCTGTGAAATCGAGACCAGTTTCTCCTATAGCAATACAATTTTTATTATTGAGATTTGCGATAGCTGAATCTAAGAATTTTTCATAGCGTAAGACATCATAAGGATGAATGCCGATTGAATATTTTATATTTTGATATTTTTGTGTTAGAGCTTTATGAAATTCAATTGACGGCGGATCTAATGCAGAAGATATCCATAGCTTGATATTTTCAGATTTTGATTGAGTTATAAAATTTTTTATTTTATTATGAAATCTTACATCATCGAAATGGCAGTGTACATCATAGTATTCAATTTTCATATAATTGGTCAATTATTTTAGTTATTTCATGGATATTGTTTATATGAAAATGGGGTGTGCCATTTTTTTGTTTGTTTACCAGTACTGTTTTAATATTTAGTTCTTTGGCTTCTTTAAGATATTTCCATATATCATCAAACATAACAAATTCATGAAAATAAGCTTTTTTGTCAATATATTTTGTGACTTTTATATAAGAGTCCCGATGAATTTTATTTTTGAATTCCATAAACTGTATATCAAAAATTTTTTCTATATATTTTTCAATGCCAAGTGCTTTTACAACTTTTTGTGCATATTTATAATATGAATTTGTTAAAATAAAGATTGGACATTGTATGGATTCCATGATGAGCTGTAGTTTTTTGTCTTCTTTTGGAAGATATTTATCATCGACATCATGGACAAACTCTAAAAAATCATAAGGATTTATTTTAAAATTCACGATTAAACCTTCCATCGTTGTTCCATATTGTTGATAATATTGTTTTCTTAAATTTTGTGCATCCTCAAAAGAGTAGTTATAATTTTGCACGATATATTCTGTCATTAATCTATCGACTTCTTTAAGAGGCCCTTCATTTGGAGAATATAAAGTATTATCAAGGTCAAAAAGAAAGTATTTTATCATGAATATAATTTATATGAAATCTTTTTTAAGTCAAGACTAATCTCTGAATTATTATTGTATAAAAGAAAAGGTTTAAAATTTTTTATATAATTACTGATAGATGGATTTTCTCGTACAATCCCTGCAAATTCAATATTTAAATTTAGATAATTTTTGGAGTATTCTATTACTGCATTTGCAAATTTGATGTCAGAAGCAGTTTTTACTCTGTTAAGTACTAATTTGATTTTGAATTTTTTTATTGTATCGATTACTATTTGTGAAAATATAGGGTTGATTTTTTGTAATGTTATAATAAATTCTGGAATATTTTTTATTTCATTATTATCAGGATCAATTAATATTTCAATTTTTTTCCTTATTTCAATATATTTATTTAGGTTATTATTTTTTGTGATTTCTCTAAAAAGTGTTTTTTTTATAAAAGTGCTGACATTCTCAATAGATGTTGGCTCTGGATTTATTATCATTAAACCATTTTTTGCAAATCTGAAAAAGTCTATAACATTATATGAAGAACCAGAGCCTAAGTCGAGCAAGATATAATCAGCGTCTAATTTTTTTATATTATTGATTAATTTTATTTTTGTGCGATATGGTAAATTTGCTAATTGCAGAATATCTTTTGCGCCTGATATAAATTTTAAGTTTGGGATTTCTGTATCAATTAGAATTTCATTGATATTTTTTTTGTTTTTATAAAGAAAATCAGATAGAGTTACAGGTGGATATTTTATTCCAAGAAATGTATGTAAGTTTGCAGCTCCCAGATCGACATCGATGATTATTACCTTTTTGCCTTGATTTGCCAGCAGTATTCCCATACTTGAACATATAAAGCTTTTACCAGTTCCTCCTTTTGAACCGCCCACTGCAATAAAGTTTTTATTTTCAATATTTAATTCTTCAAAAGGATTTCCATAAGTAATTTCTTTTGTTTCTTCTTGAATATTTGAGGTAGTTAGTTCTTCAAATTTTTTTATTAAAATTTCTACATTTTCATTTATTTTGAGTGTTTCATTATCATTATAATATTTTTCAACTAAAGCTTTTTCTTGATAATATGTTTTTAGATAATCTATAATATTTGCAAAATGTTCTTTTATTTCGAAAAGTAAATCTTTTAACTGATTATTGTTCTCAAAAATAGCACTCAGAAGTATAAAGTAATTTTTTAAAGAAGTAACATCTTTTTCCATAGAATATAATATTTTAAATATAATTTTTTTTATTCTTTCATCTACAGTTTTATTATTTAATGAAAATTTTATGATTTTTAGTAGATTATCTATATTTGAATTGATAGTATTAAATTTTTTTAAAATAATTGAATTTTGTTTTGATAGTTCTGATATGTTGATTATTTCTTTATTATCGATTCTAAAGTCGTTTGTATTAATATCATTGATTTTTTGATTTAATATATCTGCAATTTTTATTATATATTTGAGTATATCTTCATAGGATTTTATCTCATAAATTTCTATTTCATTTTTCATAATTTAGTTTTTATGCAAAAATTATTCCATAATTAGAGTAAAGATATAAAAATTATATAGAAAAATCTGATTAAATCGAGCAAGATATTGAAATGTGTACTGTATTCATTGTAAATTGTAGGGATATCAACATAGGAAATATTAAAATTATTTTTTACAAATTTTATCAAAATCTCAGTTTCTAATTCATATCGTATGCTTTTATAGGTAAATTTTTCCATTTTTTGTATGTTTATTAATCGAAAACCAGATTGGGTATCAGGTATATATTTTTGTAATACTAAAGAAACAATAAGATTGCCTAAAAAGTTGCTTAATTTTCTCTGAAATGGCATGTGGTTATCTATTTTACGTTTGCCTATTATTAAATCAGAATTTGTTTTTTGTAATTTTTTTATAAAGTTTTTGATATATTTTGGCGGGTGCTGAAGGTCAGCATCTATAAATATAGCATATTTAAAATTATTTTTTCCAGCCCATGATGTGGCTTTAATTAAAGAAAAAGATTTACCTTGATTTTTAGAATTAGTTATAATTGTAATATCAAATTTTTTTATAATATTTTCAGTATTATCTGAGCTTCCGTCATTTATAACTATTATTTGTTTTTTATGAAAATTATAGAGAGTAGAGATTTGCTCAAGAAGTTGTTTTATTGTAAATTGAGCATTATATGCTGGAATTATTATACATATATCATTTGGAATTGGAAACTTTCCAGACATGTAATATTCTTTGAATAACTGTAAAATTTGTTGAGAGTGCGAGGAAGTATAATATATATTGCATACTGCCTGTTGGTAAGAAACAACCTAAGGCAAGTAAGACAACTCTTTCAGGTCTTTGAATAAGTCCCACTTTGCAGTCTAATCCGAGTCCTTCAGCTCTTGCTCTAACGTAACTTATTAGAAGAGAACCGGATATAGTAAAAAATATTGCAAGTAACACCATAGGATTTTGTAATTTATAGTAATATATTCCTAACCCTAAAAAAATTATTAGTTCTGAATATCTATCTAAGGTTGAATCTAATAAAGCTCCGAATTTTGTAACTTTATTTTGGTTTCTGGCAATATATCCATCTAACATATCAAAGAGGCCAGCAAAAAGAATTACAAATCCCGCAATAAAAATTTGTGATTTAGCCAAAAGGTATAAAACCGCAAAGTTAATTAGAAAACCAGTTATTGATATAAAATTGGGAGAGGCATTAAAATATTCTAAAATTTTTATAAATGGTTTGAAAATAAAAATTATAATATTTCTTAAAAAATCATGTACATTTTTTATCATTATAAAATAAGTCCTTTTTAGATTGTAAAACTCTCATTATAAAATGATAAATTATTTTTTGCTAAAAGTCAATAATAAAAAAGAATAATTTGAAGTTTAATATTTTTAATTAATCTTATTGTTATTGTTTAAAATTATTGATTATCAATAGATTAAAGTTATAAGAAGTATTTTTAAAAAATTTTGTGAAAATTTTTTCAAATTTGATAAAAAAAACTTGTTTATTTGACATTGCAAAAAAAGATAATATCTTTAAAGAAAAAAGGAGGAATTTTATGAATAAGTATGTTGCAGACGTTTTAGAAAATTTGAGAAAAAAATATTATTGGGAAAAAGAATTTTTACAGGCAGCTACAGAAGTTCTTGAATCTCTTGAATTGGTTATTGAAAGAGAACCTAAATATGCTAAACACAAAATTTTGGAAAGAATTGTTGAGCCTGAAAGAGTAATCATGTTTAGAGTACCATGGCAGGATGATAGAGGTGAATATCATGTAAATACTGGTTTTAGAGTAGAATTTAATAGTGCGTTAGGACCATATAAAGGTGGTTTAAGATTTCATCCATCTGTTAATTTAGGTATTTTAAAATTTTTAGGTTTCGAACAAATTTTTAAAAACAGTTTGACTGGTTTGCCTATGGGTGGTGGTAAAGGTGGTTCTGATTTTGATCCTAAAGGAAAATCAGATGATGAAGTAATGAGATTCTGCCAGAGTTTTATGGCTGAATTATTCAGACATATTGGACCTAATACAGATGTTCCTGCTGGTGATATTGGAGTTGGCGGAAGAGAGATTGGATATTTATTTGGAATGTATAAAAAATTAAGAAATGAATTCACAGGTGTTTTAACTGGTAAAGGTTTAAATTGGGGTGGTTCTTTAATTAGACCAGAAGCAACAGGTTATGGTGCTGTATATTTTGCAGAAGAAATGTTAAAAACTCGCGGTGAATCTTTCGAAGGTAAGAGAGTGTTAATTTCTGGTTCTGGTAATGTTGCTCAGTATGCAACTCAAAAAGTTATGGAATTAGGCGGTAAAGTTATTTCACTTTCTGATTCTAATGGTACTATTATTGATGAAGCAGGAATTGATCAGGAAAAATGGGAATTCGTAATGGATCTTAAGAATAATAGAAGAGGCAGAATTAAAGAATATGCGGAAAAGTTTGGTGTTCCATATTATGAAGGAAAGACTCCATGGCAGTTGGCAAAAGCAGATGTTGCCTTACCATGTGCTACTCAGAACGAGCTCAATTTAGATGATGCAAAAGCATTGGTAGAAAACGGATGCATCTGTGTTGCAGAAGGTGCAAATATGCCTACAACTTTAGAGGCTACTGAATATTTTATTAAAAATAATGTATTATTTGGTCCGGGTAAAGCAGCAAATGCTGGTGGTGTTGCAACATCAGGTCTTGAAATGAGTCAGAATTCCATAAGAATGTCTTGGACAAGAGAAGAAGTTGATCAGAAATTACATCAGATTATGATTAATATCCATAAAAGAGCAATGGAAGCAGCAGAAGAATATGGCACTCCAGGTAACTATGTAAATGGTGCTAATATTGCTGGTTTTAAAAAAGTTGCTGATTCTATGATTGATCAGGGATTAGTTTAATTATAAAATAAATATTTTAAGAGGCAGATAGTAATTACGCTATCTGCCTTTTTTTATTTATTTAATAATTAAAAATTTTTCTTGATTTTTTTAGTTATCTTTGTAAAATAGAATTATGGACGTTTTTTTTATAATTAACATAAATTATGGAAAATCTTAATTTTATATTCACAAAGGTGGTGTAATATTTATCCAAAAAATGGAAGGAGTGAGTATGCGTAAGTTTTTTTCTGTAGTTTTGTTTTTATTTTTTTTAGCAAGTAGTATTTGGGCACAACAAGGTAAGGTTCAGGGTAAAGTTGTTGATGTTAATTCCGGAGAACCATTAGTTTCAGCTAATGTTATGATTGTTGGTACTAATTTGGGTACTATAACAGATGAAAATGGAAAATTTGTTTTGGAAAACGTTCCTGTAGGTAAGCAAAAAGTTAAGGTAAGCTATATCGGGTATAAAGAAAAAATTATTGAAATTGATGTGAAAGCAGGAGATGTTGTTACTGTAAATTTTGAACTTGAGGAGAGTGCTATTAAAGGTCAGGAAGTTGTAATTGAGGTAAACAGAGCGGTAGAAAGAGAAACCCCGATTGCTTTTAGTAATATTGATCAAGAGAAATTGAAAGAAAAGTATACGGCAGAAGATGTTCCTATGTTGATTAGAGAAGTACCAGGTGTTTTTGCAACAACATCAGGTCTTGGCGAATCTGAGGTTTATGTCCGCGGATTTAATGGTGAAAGAGTGCAAATTTTGATTAATGGCATTCCTGTTAATGATCCTGAAAGTCAGATTGTATATTGGTCAAACTGGACTGGATTATCAAGTAATGCTAAGTCTATACAGGTTCAAAGAGGTGTTGGTTCTTCTTTATATGGCTCTGGTGCTTTTGGTGGTTCTATTAATATAAGTACAATGGGGCTTTCTCCTAATAAACAAATTATTTTTAGATCTTCTGTTGGTTATTATACTACAAAAGGTGTTGATGGTGGAGAAAATGACGGTAAAGTTGCTGATGGTAAAGGTGGATTTGAAGATTATAATCCAATCACTTATATGACAAGTGTTAGATACAATTCTGGTTTATTATATAATGGTAAACTTAATTTTAGTGTTTCTTTGGAAAGAAAAGGTGGAGAGTACTATATTAATGGTACAAAATATGATGGTTGGTCTTTTGGTTTCGAAGCTCAAAGTATTTTAGGAGCGCATACATTATATCTAAGCTTTATTGGTGCACCTCAGCATCATAATCAAGCAAGAACGGTTCAGGACCCAGATTTATTTAAAACATTAGGTAGAGAATATAATAGAAATAATCATTCATATCAGGAAAATTATTATTTTAAACCTCAATTATCTTTGAGAGATGAATGGACTATTAATGAGAATACTTATTTATTAACAAATGTATTTGCAACTATGGGTAGAGGAGGTGGAAAATATTTAAGAAATGATTATTTTGATGTTGAAACAGGGGAAAATACTTTTAAAACTGTTAAAGAATATTATGATGATAAATATTTTGGAAGACATGCAAGGTTTGCTTATGAAGTAACAGGTGGCAAGGCTGTATTAAAGGGTTATGATCCTGATAATCACACTTTTAAAGGCCAGAATGTTTCTTATGGCACAAATTTAATTACAAATACTTATAGTCATAGCTGGAGAAATGATAGCCATAATAACCATAAACAAATAGGTTTTAATACTGCTTTTCAACAAAAACTCAATAAACAATTGAAATATGTTGTAGGTGGTGAGGCAAGATATTGGGTTGCAGATCATTTTGCAGAATCTGAAAATTTTAGATGTTCCGATCCAGACGGAAATGTTATAACTTATAAAGAAGTTCAGAGAAGATATGATTATACTGGTAAAGTTCTAAATATGTCTGTTTTTGGTAGGGTAAACTATTCTCCAATTGAAAAAGTCAATATTATGGCAGACGTTCAATATGCGAGATATTCTTCAAAAATAGAAGAAAATCGTATTAGAATTTTTGATTTTGAAGCCGGTAAATTTACAGATTGGTACTATTATCCAACGAAAGATTTAGTTGATGATAATGGCAATAGAAAATATAAAGATAGTGATTATGAAAGAACTTTTAATTTTGTAAGTCCTAAATTTGGTATTAACTATAATCTTTCAAAATCTGTAAATTTTCTTGCAAATTATTCTATTTCTTATAAAGAACCAAGAGCGGCTGATTGGTATGATAGAACAAGAGGTCCTGGTGCTAACCAACCAGATGGAAAGGATTTAGACCCTGAAAAACTTGAAAATATAGAATTCGGTTTTGGTTTTAATAAAAAACAGTTTGGGCAATTTAAAAATGTAAAATTATCTGCTAATTATTATATTATGAATTTTTCAGATAAGATCGAACGTGTAACTGACATGAGAGATGAAAGAATTACTATAAATGCCGGTAAAGCAAAACATCAGGGGTTAGAATTGTATGCAACAGCTGATATTTCAAAGTTTTATTTTAGTACCTCTTTAACATTGGCAAAAAATAGATGGCAGAAAATGGATGTAAAAGAAATTTTTTATGAACCGGCAGATTCTGTTGTTGATAAAGTAGTTCCTTTCTCTCCTGAAAAAATGTTTCATGCTAATGTAGGATATAATATTAGTAAAAAATTAAAGATTGGTTTTGCCACAAGATGGTGGGATAATTATTATGCAACATATAGTAATACATATCAAACTTATAAACGAGGTGATGATGGGAAATGGCAAAAAGATAAAGTTGTTTCCTCAAAAATTGATTCTTATTTCTCTTTAGATGCTTCAATTTCTTATAAAATTAAATTAAAGGGAACAGATGTTAATTTTAGATTGAATTTGAACAATTTAACAAATCATGAAAATATTGTAAAAGCTGCGTATTCTAAAGATTATAATAGAAATGATTATTATCCGGATTATAAGGTTTATGTTGTTCCAGGTCCTTTATTTAATGTATTCTTTACCATGGAAGTAGTTTTTTAGTTTAGATATTTTTTGTAAAAGCCTGCTATTTGAAAAATAGCAGGCTTTTTTTATTTGCCATTTTGATAAAAAATTAATATCATCATTTTATGAAACGCATTTTTGTAGATAATACAAAATTAATTTTTTCATTGATAACAAATAACTTTTCTAAAGTATGTAAAACAGCTATAGTTTTATATAAAATATTAATCCCTGTTTCTATTATTATTGAAATTTTAAAATATTTTCATATAGTTGAATTTATTGGAAAGATCCTTAGTCCAATAATGCAATTTATTGGCTTGCCAGGTGAGGCAGGTATCGTATGGGCTACATCTATGCTTACAAATTTATATGGAGGAATTTTATCATATATATCAATTTTTGGAAATAATCCATTATCTGTTGGGCAGATTACAATATTAACTTTTATGATGTTGATTGCCCATTCTTTTTTTGTTGAGATTACTATAGCTAAAAAATCAGGTGTAAAGATTTATCAAACATTTTTAGTTAGGTTCTTAGGTGCTTATTTAGCCGGAATTCTTTTAAGTTTTTTATTTAGTAAATTACATTTTGGATATAAGCCATCAAAACTTATATGGAAAAGTTCAAATGCAGGGGGCGGGGATTCTTTTGTTTTATTGAATTGGTTAATCGTTCAATTAAAAAATTATTTATTGATTTTTATTGTTATTTATATTCTGGTTTTAATTATGGAATTTTTGAAAAAAAAGGGAATTTTAGATTTTTTGAATAGAAATTTGTATGTTTTTTTCAAATATATAGGAATTAGTCAGAGAGGAATCCCTTTACTAATTACAGGATTAATTATGGGAATATCTTATGGAGGAGCCTTTATTATTTCGGAAGTAGAGAGTGATACTATTACAAAAGAAGAGGCTTTTTTTGTAATAATTTTTTTGAGCTTATGCCATAGTTTGTTTGAAGATTCTTTATTGATGATTTCTTTGGGAGCTGATTTTTTTATACTTTTATTTGGAAGATTTTTATATTCAACTCTTATTACTTATATTATATTGAAAATATCTAAATACTATCTTTAATATCTTATTTAATTTTTATTACAATTAAGGTTATATCATCATCAGGTTTCCGTGTCCCTAAAAAAAGCCCAAGTTCTTTTAATATATTTTCTATAATAGCTTTGGGGCTTTTATCTTTATTGTTTGATATTGTAGCTTGTAGTCTTTTTTTCCCAAATTGCTCTTTATTATAGTTTTGAGCTTCAATTATTCCGTCAGTGTAAAACAATATAATATCTCCTGAATCTATATTAATATCATAATTTTTATATTTACTAGTTGGAAGAAGCCCTAAGAAGAAACTGGGAGCATCAATTTTTAATATTGTATTTTTTTTTGCACTATAAATTATAGGAGGGTGATGTCCGGCATTGGAAAATAGAAGTTTTTTTTCATTTATGTTTATATCACAATATAATGCGGTTACGAAAAAATCGGTACCACCTACTAATTTATATACGTTAGAATTTAGTTTATCTAATAAATTATTTGGGGACATCCCCCCCATATCTAATATACTATTATAGAATGATTTTATTGCGGCGGTAATTAATGCAGATGGAGTACCATGTCCTGAAACATCTGCTATAAGTAATTGCAATGAATTCTGAAATATATTAAAATCATAAAAATCCCCGCCAAGTTGGGTAGATGGTTGATAATAGAATGATATTTCAAAGCCATTATATTCCTGGGGGATATTACTGGGCAAAAGAGTTCTTTGTAATTCAGCAGCTAATTCTAATTCTCGTTCTAAAAGTTTTTTTTGTTCTAATATTTTGTTTCTATTTTCTATAGTTGTTTTTAATAAGTTATAATAATTAATAGCATTTTTTACTTTTAGAGGTAATTGAATATTTAAAATATTATTCGAAAGAGGCTTTTCTAAATAATCAAAGCACCCAAAATTTAATGCCTTTTTTATGGATTCTATATCTGATAAGGCTGAACTTACAATAATAGGGATATTTTTATATTCTTTTGTATTTTTTATCCAATTTAAGAACTCAAATCCATCCATAATAGGCATTGTTAAATCTAATATTATTAGATCAATTGCTTGGTCTTCTGTAATTTTTTTTGCAACCAGACCGTTTTCTGCTTCTAATATATTATAGTTATATTTTTTTAATGTAAAAAATAAAATTTTTCTATTGAGTTTTTCATCATCTACGATAAGTACACTTTTTTTATTCATACAATATCCTTATTAGAGGTCTTTATATTTTATTAATGTAATTTGGTTACCTTTATCATTATATTCAAATTTATCAAAAAAAGTTTTTATCATCAGAATGCCTCGTCCATGCTCATTTAATATATTTATATCGTCATTTATTGTTTTTTTCCAGTTAAATCCTTTCCCCTCATCTTTGATAACAAATTTTACATAATTTTCTGTTAAATGGTAATCTATAACAACCTTTCGTTTTGAGAAAACTGGATGTTTTTTTCTTTCAGATAATAAATCATAATATTTATTATCTTGAATAGCGTGCTTTTTAGTATTCCCATCAATTTCAAAATTCCCATGTTCTATAGCATTAATAATTACTTCATAAAGAGCAAGTTCAATTTTTTTTATATTTCGGGTTATTTTTTTTGCATTGAAGGTTAATTGATTGATTACACTGGGGATTTTGGATAGATCATTTTCTAAAATTATTCTTTTTTTTTCTTCTATTAATGTTTCAGTATCGTAGAGATTTATTATATTGCGATAGAGAAAAATAGCTTTATTTATTAAAGTGTTCCATTCTTCTTGTTTATCAGGGATTTCAAAACAATAGAATAATTTTTTAGAATATAGTGTATATAATATATCCTTTTTGATTTTTTTTACAAGAGCTATAGGGAGTACATCTAATAAAAGATTTCCAGAATGAATCATTTCAAGTAGTTTGGATATATTGGGGAGTGATTCGTTTTCATAATAATATAATAAGATATTTACTTTTTCTTTAAGAATTATATCAAAAGCTTCTTCTATGTTATTATTTACAATACTTTCTATTTCATATTTATGAGCATTTTTTTTTATTGTAGTTACTATTGGATGATTTTCTTGAGTGAACAGCAAAACCTTCATTTTTTTAACTCACTATTAGTTTAGATTTCATTTAATATAAAAGGGATTTTAAGTAATGGTACTATTTTTTTGACAGCGTTTAATTTAATTGCTTCTTTAGGCATTCCAAAGACCACACAGCTTTCTTCATCTTGAGCAATAGTAAAAGCTCCCTTTTCTTTTAATGCAAGCATTCCTTTAGCTCCATCATCCCCCATACCTGTTAAAATAACTGCAATAGCATTACTACCTGCGGAATTAGCTGCAGATTTAAATAAAACATCCACACTCGGTTTATGTCTATTTATAGGTGGTCCATCTTTTACTTCCACATAATAAGTAGTACCTGAGCGTTGCAATAACATATGCTTGCCACCGGGAGCAATTAGAGCAAGGCCTTGTTCTAATTTATCACCATTTTCTGCTTCTTTTACTCTAATAGGACAGGTGCTATTTAATCTTTCTGCAAAAGCTTTAGTAAATCCAACTGGCATATGTTGTGTAACTACTATTGGTTTGACACCTGTTTTTAATCTTTTGAAAATAGTTTCTATAGCGACAGTTCCGCCAGTAGATGCTCCTATAACGATTACAGGATCGGTTTTTATTATTTTAGTTTTATAATCTTTTATATATTCATCTACATCTATTTTTTCTTTTAACCCGGTTTTAAACTTGCTATCTAATGTTTTTTGTGGAAGTATTTTTGCTTTGACTGCCATTTTCAATTTTTCTATAATTTCATTTTTTAGAGAATGTAGCTCTATAGGAGCAGAAGGTTTTTTTATGAAGTCTATAGCACCCAGCTCTAAAGCTTTCATTGTTATTTTTGAATGTTTATCTGTTAGAGAACTAACCATTATAACCGGGGTTGGATATTTGTCCATAAGTTTTTCCAGAAAAGTAATGCCGTCCATTTTGGGCATCTCTACATCTAAAGTAATAACGTCAGGTTTTCCTTCTTTTACATATTTTCGAGCTTCATAAGGATTTGACGCTTCTCCAATAACAATAAAATCAGGATCGCTTAAAATAATATTTTTTAAAACAGTTCTTGTTAAAACTGAATCATCGATAATTAATACTTTTATTTTACTCATCTTTTATATCCTTTTAGGGTTAACTATTTCAAATATAAAAGTTATTCCATTTTTTTGTTCATAATAAAATTTTATTTTTAAAATATCTAATAAAAATTTAATTATATATATTCGTAAAGTCTTCAAATCAACCCTTTCTTCTTCTATATTAATATTGTCCAGTATAGTAAAATCATTAATAAGTTTATTATAAGAGTCTTCATTTATTCCATCTAAATTAAATTTAATATAAATTGCATTTGAGCTTTCGTCAATATTAATTTTTATTTTTTTGAAAAAATTTCTGTGAATAATTATTATTTCCATAAAATAAGTTATCAAATAATAAAATAAGTCAAAATCGAATAAAATTTTATTATTTGCAATATTTTGTTCTATCGATATTGGAAATTTAGTAATTCTTTCCTTTTCAAGAAAGTTATATATACAATCTTCAACAATTCTTATAACATCTATTTCTTGAGATTTAGCTTTCGACCTGAAAGAACTTATATTTAGCAGATATAATAGATCTTCTATAAATGAAATCATTTGATTATAAGAAGACATGCTTTGTGTGAGTGAAATTGTAATATCAGTATGCTCTAAAGTTTTTAAATAATCGAATATATTTGCAATATTTATTAGAGGAATCTTGATATTTTGAGACAAAATAGATATAAGCTTTTTTTGAATTAGTAGTAAATTTTCTAATGTCTTATTTGTATTTTTTAGTTCTTTTTCATATAAAAATCTTTTTAAGTGAACATTTATTCTGGAAATAAATTCCTCATATAAAAATGGTTTTACAATATAGTCATTAATCCCGGCATTGAAAGCATCTAACATATTTTTTTTATCATTGTTGCTTGCTGTCATTATAATAGGTGTATTGGTGTACTCTGATTTATTTCGTATTTTTTTGGTTAGTTCAATACCATTAATTTCTGGTAAAAATAAATCTATAATAAAAAGGTCAATTTTGTTTTGATTCATAATTTTTATAGCTTCTAAAGGATTATCTGTGGAAAGAGTTTTATATCCATGCCGATCTAATATATATTTTATCATAGAATTTATTAAAGGAGAGTTAATGACGACTAATATATTTATATCTTTAGAATTATTTTTAGCATAGAAGAAGTCCCTGACAAAATTATATAAATTATCTTTTATTTCATTTTTATTAAAAAAATGAATTGCTCCTACATTAAAGCCTCTTATTCTTGAAAAAAAATTATCTTTACCTGTTATCAATATAACAGGGGTATTGAGCATTTTTTTATTTTGTTTGATTTTTCTGCACAATTCAAAACCATCCATTCCTTTCATTATAATATTTATAGTTATAAAATCTAAATTTGTTTTGTTGATAATATCTAAAGCATCAAATCCATTACTTGCCTCTATTATATTTGTGTCTTCCAGTTTTTCTAATTCTTCTTTTATTAGAAAACGAGCTATTTTACTATCATCAACAATTAGTACATTTTTCATTTTTATTCAAAAAAGTTTATTCTTTCATTATCTTTATGTGCTGTTTGTTCTTGTTGTAATCGTTTTACATAAGCCTGTTCTTGTTTTATTTCTTGTTGAATCTCTTTTGATACAGTGCTTCTTAATTTTTTTACAAGAACTTTATAAGTATCTGTGAAAAATAGAATTTTTCTTCCCTGATAACCACCAACATCTTGGTTTACAATAGGAATCTTTTCTAATTTTAAAAAGGTTACAGCAAATCTAATATTATTATCTACAACATTCCCTTCTCTTGTTTTGTAATTTAAAACATGTCCACCACCAAATACTTTTGCTTTTAGATTTTCTTTTTTTCCACCCTTTTTTATAATGTCATTTATTAAAACTTCCATAGCGAAAATACCATAACGTGCTGATGGTTCCATAAATATACGTTCATCTCTGAGATCTCCCACCAGCATAAAATGATTCATTCCTGCAATATTATTCACTTCATCATATAAACATACAGCAATGCAAGAGCCAAGTACTGTGGATATTATTTCATTATCCGTAGAAGTATAATATTCACCTGGATTAATGACAACCATTGTTTTGTTAAATCTTTTTTCAAACTTTTTATACATCTTTAAACCTTCGTGTATATTGTGCTTTTTATATATTTAAAATTTTTAAAATTTAATAATGATTCACTATGCCCAATAAAGATTAATCCATCATCTTTTAGATATTGATAAAATTTGTTTAATACATGTCTTTTCAGGTCATTATCAAAATAAATCATTACATTTCGGAAGAATATAAAATCAAATTTTACTTTTATTCTATAGTCTTCTAGTTTAAAATTTAGTTTTCTAAAAGAGATTTTTCCCCTTAATAATGGTTTTACTTTATAATGAACTTGCCCATTTAATTCAATTTTTTCAAAATATTTTTGTTTAAATGATTGGGGGACAGGATATAATAGCTGTTCTCTATAAATTCCTTGAGATGCTTTTGTTAGTATTTCTGTATCTATATCAGTTGCCAATATTTTAAAATCCCAGCCAGAATGCTTTGATAAAAAATTGTCCAGTACCATTGCAATTGTATATGGTTCTTCTCCAGAAGAACATCCTGCACTCCATACAAGTATTGTATAAGGATTATTGTTGGCAATTATTTTGGGGAGATGCTCTTTTTCTAAAAATTCGAAATGGTGTTTTTCGCGAAAGAAATCAGTTTTGTTAGTAGTTATTCTATTTATAAAATTGATCATTTCTTCAGAATTGTGCCCCTGATTTTTGATATAGTTTAAATATTCAGTAAATGAGTTAATATTTAATTCTTTAAGTCTTCGAGTTAATCTTGCAATTATTAAACTTTTTTTTGCATCGCTTATTTTTATTCCAATATTATCATAGATAATTTTTTTAAATTCTTTAAAATCTTTATCAGATATAGTATCTGGAATTAACATGTATTAGGCACCTATTTTTTCACTTATTTCTTCAAAAATGATTTCAAATAGTTTCTCAAGATTAATTAATATAATCATTCTTTTATCTTTTTTCCCAACACCGTATAAAAATTCTGTATTAATCTTTGTATGAGCAACTATCGGCTCCTGTACTTCTTTCATGTCAAATTCAACAATATCTGAGACAGAATCCACAACAATCCCTATAATTTTGTCTAAAACTTCTATTACTATAATTACAGAATACTTAGTAATTTTTATATTATTCATATTAAATTTTTTTCTTAAATCGAAAATAGGGATAACATTTCCTCTTAAATTTAACATTCCTAATATATAATCTGGTGTATTAGGTATAATATTAGGTTGATGGAAGCCAATAATTTCTTGTATTTTTAGTATTTCAATACCATATTCTTCATTATCCATAATAACAGTTATGTATTCTCTTATATCGTTTAATGGTTGCTCTTCTTCAATGTTTTGTACCTCATATTCTTCTGGTATTTTTTCTATTGTTTGTTTTTGAGATTCTTCTAAATTTTCTTTTTTAAATTTTAATTCTTTTTTGTCTTGATTTGTTTTTAATATATCTTCTTCTTTTAGTTGTATAATATTATCTTCTTTTATCTTTAGTGTATAGGCGACCATGTCTTTTTCCATTGGTGAAAAATATAATATAGATATTGGTAAGTGTTCTTCAGTATCTTCAGATAAATCCTGGATTAGATTTATATTTATTTTATTATCTAAAATTTCACCGAAGTTTGTAGCTTCTTTTACAAAGCTCAAGGGATTAATGCCCTTTTTTTCTAAATCATTAATTAAATCTATATTGATAACAAAAACATATCCTGTTTTAAATTTTGTTTTCAAAATAGCAATATTTACATCAAAATTATAAGAACAGTTATCTCTTTCAAATTTGGTGGTTGTATTCAATTCTTGAATTAATTCCTTGTCTCCACTTTCCTTCAAAGAATTATCAAGTAATTGAAGGTATTCTGTTATATCCATATTATTGGATTCTTCTACATTATCAAGTAATTCTTTAAGCCGATCAATAGATTTTAATAAAGCATTCGATATAGAAGATGTCATATTTATTTTTCTATTTCTAATTAAATCAAGAATATCTTCCATTTTATGTGATAGTTTTTCTATATTATGAAGTTCAATGAAAGACGCTCCACCTTTTATTGAATGTATTGCTCTGAATATATTATTAATTAAATCAGAATCAAATTCTCCTGCTTTTAACTGTTGTTCAAATGATAATATATCATTTTCAATATTATTTAAATGTTCAGAAGATTCTGCAACAAAGTCTGGTATTAAATAGGAAAAATCTTCAGCCATAATATCCCCCTGTCTATAATAAGTCTAATTCTTCTTGAAATAAAATTTTGTCAATATTAACAATTAGTACAAAATAATTCTCTTTTTTTATTACGCCAGCAATATATTCTCTATCTATATTGGAATTTGTAATTAGGCTAGGTGTTGGTTGAATATCTTCCTTACTAAAATTGATTATATCGGAAACAGAATCAACAATTATACCTATTAATTTATTTTTAATACTTAAAATTAAAATAACAGTGAATTTATCATATTCTTTTTCAGGGAGATTAAATCTACTCCTGATATCTATAATCGGTACTGCTTCTCCACGTAAATCTATAATTCCTTTCACAAATGGAGGCGAATTTGGAATTCTTGTTATAGGTTTATATCCGATAACTTCTCTTATTTTTAATACTTCAACAGCATAATATTCATTATCTAAAGTAAAAATAATATACTGTGATGTTTCTTTTATAACATCATTGGATTGCATAGTTCCCCCTATTTATATTTACAAAGGCTAAATTTTCCAGACCGTAGATATCAAGGATTAGTGAAAGATTGCCATCTCCTAAAATGGTAACACCAGCAGTGCCTGGTAGCTGCATAAAATTTTTATCCAGAGATTTTATAACAGCTTGTTGTTCTCCAATTATATCATCAACCATTAATCCAAACTTTTTATTTCTGCTTCCTTCTATAATAATGATCAATGCTTTTGCAGGATCTGTTTTTTCTGTTTCTAAATTGAATAATTTATGTAATCTTACTAATGGTAAATATTCTCCTCTTACTTCTATCAATTCGCCTTCTTTTTCTATTGATTTTATATTTTCTTGCTGAGGTTTTATGCTTTCTATAATAGACATTAGGGGGATCGTAATATATTCTTTACCAACTTTTACGATCATACCATCGATAATTGCTAATGTTAGAGGAAGTTTTATTTTAAATGTAGTTCCTATATCTTTTTGAGATTCTACTATAATTGAACCTTTTAAATCTTCAATATTCTTTCTTACTACATCTAATCCAACGCCTCTACCACTAATTTCTGTGACTTTTTCAGCTGTAGAAAATCCAGGCATAAATAGAAAACTATAAATATCTTCATCGGAAAATTTTTGATTAGGAGAAATGAGCCCTTTTGATATCGCTTTTTGATATACTTTTTCTTTATCTATACCTCTGCCGTCATCTTTTATTTCTATAAATATACTGCCCTCTTGTTGATATGCTTTTAATTGAATTAATCCTTCTTCTGGTTTTCCTTTTTTTCTTCTTTCTTCAGGGGATTCTATGCCATGATCTACAGAATTCCTAATTAAATGTTTTAGAGGATCTCCCAGTTGTTCAATAACATTTTTATCTAATTCTGTTTCTGTTCCATACATTTCTAATCTAATTTTTTTATTTAATTCTTTTGACATATCTCTTACTATTCTATAAAATCTGTTGAATGTCCCCTCCACAGGAATCATTCTGACTTTCATTACCTGTTCTTGAATTTCTCTTGAAAATCTAATAAGATCCTCTAATGCATTTGCCATATCATGATTTTTAATAAAATGATTATCTTTGGAAATCTGGTTTAGCCTTGCCATAGCTATAACCATTTCGCTAACTAAATTAACTAATTTGTCAAGTTTTTGTGTATCTACTCTGATAGTAGAAGCCTTTTTTATTTTTTGTCCAGTTTTTTTTATGACTTTATTACTCATAGGCTTCTCCTTTATAGGAATTTGTTTTGTTTTGTTCTGGTTATTATCATTTATATTAGTTTGTGGCTGAACTTGGACTGTTACAGACTCTTGAGTTTTCGCAGGAATATCTTGAGTTTTTGTAATATCTTCTTTTTTTTCTATATTTTTAAGATATTCATTTGTTATATCTGATATTTTAATTTTATTATTATCATCCATTACAAAAATAAATATATTTTCAATTTGACTTATCGGTTCTTCAGATTTTAGAATTATTTCCCACGATATATAATGTTTATATATATCAATTTGATCAAAAGCTGGCAGATTATCAATATTTGTTATTGTTTGGACAATTTCTCCCACTTCTTCAAGTTCATAGAAAAACATAATAGGATTTGTACCTGTTTCATATATATGATTATTTAAAGAAATATTTATTTTATAGAACTTTAAACCCTTATCAGTTTTTTTGTCGATTTTAATATTTGTTTTCTCTTCTTTTTGTTCATTTGTTCCCAGAAAATTATTTGCTTGTTTTATTAATTCATTAAATGTTGGTTCTAATTTTGTAAAATCTTCGTTGAAATTCTTATCTGTTACAAATTTTAAGACATCTTCCACCTGAAATAGAAGATTGATTATTTCTTCATTTAAAGGAAGTTCGCCATTTCTTATAACATCTAATAAATTTTCTATATGGTGGCAAAAATCTGACAATTTTGTATAACCAACCAATGCCGTACTGCTTTTGAAAGTGTGAATCGCTCGGAATAATGCATTTATGTTTTCGTTAAAATCTATATTTTGTTCTAAATTAAGGATTGCTTCCTCATACTGATTTAGTAAATCTTCTGCTTCCTGAAAAAAAATTTCTTTAATTTGATCCTGGTTCATAACTGCTACCTTTTATGTTCTGATAAATTTTTTTGCTACTTTTATTAACATTTCAGGAGAAAAGGGTTTTAAAAGCCATCCCGCTGCTCCAGCTTCTTTTCCTTTCATTTTCATTTCGTTTTGGGATTCTGTTGTTAGTACTATAATCGGAATGAATTTAAATTCACTTTGTTTTACAGTTTTGATAAATTCAATTCCATCCATTACAGGCATATAAATATCACTGAAAATTAGTGATACCTTTTCATTATTTGCATATATTTCTTTTAATTTCTCGATTCCTTTTTGACCATTTTCTGCCTCATATACTTTATAACCAGAGGATTCTAATATAGCTCTAACACTGGCTCTTAAAGTAACCGAATCATCAACAATTAAAATTATAGGTTTATCCATATAAATATCCTTTTTAAATAAAAAACTTCAACAACCCCATTTTTTTTAATAATTCTTGAAAATTATTATCTTTAATATCAAATTTAGTTTTTGGATACGTCTTTTTAAAAGACATCAAGATCTGTAAATTTGCCATATGTATTTCTTTTATTTTATCAATTATTATTAAACAGGCATCTTTGTTCTTTATTTCAGCTAAATTTTTATAAAGTGTATCGACATCTTCTATTGCTAAAGAATCATGCAGTCGAATATTATTAGCCTCTATTTCTATCATTGTTTCTTCCTTAGGGTAAATAATTTATCAAGTCTAAACGAAGAAAATAACATATAAATATCATCATTGAGATTTACAATTTCTATTTTGATCCCTTTTGAATCCAGAGTTTTATAAAGAGATAATATTTTGCCAATACCAGAGCTTCCAATAAAAGGAACTCCTCCGAAGTCTAAAACTAAAGTAGATTCAACCTCATCAACTATCTCAGTAAGATATTTTTTTAGAGTTTCTGATTGAGAATTATCAATTTCTCCTTTGATTTTTACTATTAACTGATCTCCTATTTTTTCTTTGTTAATTACCATATTATAACTCCTTTTTGGATTAATTTTTTTTATTAATTTTACTTCATTTCCTTTGTTATTATAAACAATTTCATCAAAGGCGTATCTCATTATTCTTATACCACGCCCATTAAACTGATCGGAATCAATATCCGATTCATATAAATATTTTTGCCAGTCAAAGCCTTCCCCTTGATCCTTTATACTAAAGATAAGAGTACTATCTTTTTTATTGAACTCCATTGTAATTGTAATTTGTTTATTTATAGTATCGTCATTTAACAAACGCGATATTATTAACTCGTCAAAATTTCCATTTTGTAAAGCTTTTCGTTTTGTTTCATAATCTATTTCTAAGTTGCCATGTTCAATAGCATTCATCAATGCTTCAAATAGTCCCACTCGTATTTTTTCTGCTTCATCTTTTAATATATGTTTAAATAGGAAAAGAAGTTGGTTTATTGTAGGATGTATTAGATTAATATCATTGTTTATACTAACAATTCTTTTTTCATATTCTATTGATTGGGTATCAATGGTAGACATATCTATATACTGCCTTTGCAATATTATCTTGCTAAATAAGTCTTTTAGTTCACTAAAATTAAATGGTTTTGATAAAAAGAATGTTGCTCCACATTCCATTGCTTTTATTATATTTTCTTTATTTGAATATCCACTTAATCCTACAATTGTGATGTAATTATCTATTATTTTTGTTTCTTCAATAATTTCAAAGCCAATTTTATTATTATTTAAAATCAAATCAATTATTACTGTTTCTGGAGAGAATTGTTTAACTTTTTTAAAAAAATCTTTAGGCTCATTAGATAATATTGGATTGAAACCTAATTTAATTAAATATTTTTTCATAATATTTAGAATGTTTATATCATCATCTAATACTATCACATTTTTTTTCATATATTTTCTCTCCATTAATATAATAAGTATATAAATAAATATTGTCAAGTTTTTTTGTAGAAATTATTTTTCTTTAGAGATTAATGTTTTAAAAGAATTGTATGGTACTTGACTTATTTATATTTAGTAGCTATATTAAAATTATGTTGATAGTTAAAGTAGTATGTATATGGAACAATTACTTAGTGTATATCAAAAAATAGTAATGGTAAAAATTGTTTAAATTGGAGTGTATGGAATATGCGTTTTTTTAAAAAAAAAGATGATAGAAATTTAATGGACTTTATACCTGAGAAACTTGTTCAATCTCAAACAAATGAAGAAAATTTAGAAGTGTTAATTGTGCCTAAATTTAGAGATTTCTTTTTTGGCAAATTGTTACAACCTAAATTGCCTGAAAAAAAAGCTTATTTTAGAATTAGTCTTGATGAATTTGGCACTTTCGTATGGAACTTGATTGATGGTAAGAGAACAGTTTTTGATATTTATAAAGAGTTTGAGAAAAAATATCCAGAAGAAGAGCAAAGTTTGCAAAGATTATCAAGATTTATTCAACTTTTGAAAGAAAGTAAATTTATAAAATATAACAATGTATAGAGTAATAGTCAATTCTAATGGTAAAAGAAGGATTTTATCAGGATATTTATGGGTTTTTAGTAATGAACTTCATCATGATAAATCTATACCCCCAGGAGAGATTGTAGATGTTTATGATAGCAATAGTAATTTTTTAGCCATTGCTTTTTATAATTATCAAAGTTTAATATCATTAAAAATTTTATCATTTAATAAAATTTTTGAATTAGATTCATATATTAAAAAACGGATCATAGAAGCATATAAATACAGACTTCAATTTTTTGATAAAAATGAAAGTTTTAGACTTGTTTATTCAGAAGGGGATTTTTTGCCTGGCCTTATTATTGATAAATTTAATAACACTTTTCTTATTCAGGTAAATTCTATAGGAATTTATAAAATTTTGGATATTGTAAAAAATGTTTTAATAAAGCAGTTTAATCCTGATTCCATTTTTTTGAAAATCCATAAAAATATCAATCAAAATGAGTCTTTAAGTTCAGAATTTAAGCTTTTGTATGGTAAAGATAATTCGAAATTAGTTATTTTAGAAAATGGAATAAAATATAATGTTGATTTAGCTATAGGCCAGAAAACAGGCTTTTTTTTTGATCAGCGGGAAAATAGAAGATTGCTTAATAGATTAAGCCTGCAAAATAAAATAGGAATAGATGCTTTTTCTTATATCGGTGCATGGGGATTAAATGCTTTGAAAAATGGTGCTCAAAATGTTATTTTTATTGATTCTTCAAAGGATGCCTGTAATTTTATAGAAGAAAATATAAAGATTAATAATTTTTCCTTGTCTAATACAGAGATTATTAATGAAGAAGTGGTAAAAGTATTAAAAAAGTTTAAAGATTCAGGGGAAAAGTTCGATTTTATAATATTAGATCCTCCTGCATTGATAAAACGGAAAAGGGATATATCGCAAGGACAGAAAGGATATTATAATTTGAACAAACTGGCTTTGGATGTTCTTAAAGATAATGGATATTTGATTACATGCAGTTGTTCGTATCACCTTTCAGAAGCAAAGTTTCGAGAAATTGTTTTTACAATTTCCAGAAAGAAAAAAATAAAATTGTATCATCTTTTTCATGGAATTCAATCTTATGATCATCCTTTTTATATTCTTCATCCGGAAACAAAATATTTAAAATGTGATTTTTATATAAAAAGAGGTTAATTTTATGTTATTTAATAAAAAGAAAACTTATGATAAATTGAAAAAAAGTACTAAAAAAATAGATCAAACTACTTTATATTTGAAATTTCAAAAATATTTGAAATTAGTGCGGGCTAATGATAAGGAGCAAATTAATAAGCTATTTTCCAAAAAAGAACAGGAATATTTTAAGCAATTGTTGAGGAAAAAGAAATACAATACAGAGTATAAATCTTTAAAGGAAATAAATAAATTAATAGATAAATTTCAGCCTTATTTTGAGAAATCTCGACAATTAAATGATAATATAAAATTTTTAATAAAATATTCTGAAAAAAATCCTAAAAAAACAGCTCAGCTTTTGAAATCGGTAATGAAATTTCCAGCTAAAAAATAAATTTGGGAGGCATGTATTGACTATTCGGGGAAAAGTAAAGAAAATTATAGAAATATTAGAAAAAAAATATCCGGATGCAAAAACAGCTTTGCATTATGAGACTCCATTTGAATTGCTTGTGGCTACAATTTTATCAGCCCAATGTACCGACAAAAGAGTTAATATGGTAACAAAAGAATTGTTTAAGAATTATAGAACACCAAAAGATTTTGCAGAAATAGAAATAGAAAAATTAGAGGAATTAATAAGGCCTACAGGTTTTTTTAGAAATAAAGCTAAAAATATCAAAAAGTTATCTATTGAGTTGATAGAAAAATATGAAGGAGAAGTTCCTCTTGAGATGGACAAGATGGTTAGATTGCCGGGTATTGGTAGAAAAACGGCTAATGTTGTTTTAACAAATGTGAAAAAAGAGCCAGGAATTGTTGTTGATACCCATGTAAAGCGAATTTCCAATAGATTGGGGTTAACAAAAGAGCAGGATCCTGTTAAAATAGAATTTGATTTACAGAAGAAAATTCCTAAAGATAAATGGATTGTGTTTTCTCATGTTATAATTTTTCATGGTCGTAATACTTGCAAAGCGAGAAAACCAAAATGTGAAAGTTGTGAAATAAAGGAATATTGTGATTTTTATAAAGGAAATGGAGTCTTTTAATGGATGCTATTAAAGGATATAATCCAATTTTATTAGCATTGCTGGGGACAATATTTACATGGTTAATGACAGCAGCAGGAGCAGCTGTTGTTTTATTGAAAAAAGATATTAGCAAGAAATTTTTAGATTTAATGCTGGGGTTTGCAAGCGGCGTGATGATTGCGGCGAGTTATTGGTCTTTGCTTGCTCCGGCTATTGAAATTTCTGAGGAACTTGGTTTTGTAAAATGGTTTCCGCCGCTTGTTGGTTTTTTAGCCGGTGGCTTTTTTTTAAGATTAGTTGATAAAATTTTGCCACATCTTCATCCTAATCTTAATACAGATGAACCAGAAGGTATTAAAACAAGTTTAAAAAAGACAACTCTTTTAATATTGGCAATAACATTGCATAATTTTCCCGAAGGATTGGCAGTTGGAGTTGCTTTTGGTTCAATTGCTTATGGATTGCCGGGGGCAACATTCGCAGGGGCTATTGCACTTACAATAGGAATCGGTATTCAAAATTTACCGGAGGGTTCCGCTGTTTCTTTCCCTTTGAGAAGAGAAGGTTTTTCACCATGGAAAAGTTTTTTTTATGGACAATTATCCGGGATTGTTGAACCTATTGCTGGTGTTATTGGGGCATTGTTTGTTATATTGGCAAGGCCTCTGCTGCCATTTGCATTGAGCTTTGCAGCAGGAGCAATGATTTTTGTTGTTATAGAAGATACAATTCCTGAATCTCAATCTTCTGGTAATACAGATTTGGCAACAATGGGAAGTATTGTTGGATTCGCTATTATGATGCTTCTGGATGTAGCTTTAGGATAACTGTTGTATATTTGTTTAAAAATTCTGAAAGTCATTAAATAGAATTTGATTTTCTATATTAATCATTGGCCTTTGTTTTTGTGTTTTTTTATCTTAATATTTTATATTTTTGTTAATCTATGGAGTTGCAATTAACATAAAATTATAAATTTTAATAGGTTGAGCTATTTTGTTTATAATTTTAATATAAGTATTCACTAAGTGTTTATGAAGAAATATATTTATGAAATATAAATTATTCCTTTTGTTGTTTTATATTTTAAATAGCTAAATTTTGTTTTAAACATCTTATCATATATATAATGGAGTATTTTATATAGCAAAATTTTGTTGTTTTATTAAATTATTTTATATGGTACTATTAAAAATTATTTTTTTATTTCATCTGAGGTTTGGCTTAAGTGTATAATTAATTGTGGTGCCTCCTTGAAGGAAGAGATGCTTTTGTGTAGCTTCTCTTTAAGGATTCCTTCAAGGAGGTGAACCAATGAATAAATTAATTATTGAGCAATTTAATGATTGCACATTTTCAAATTTTGTCAACCCATTGTTATATTTTTTTATAAATAAAAAATGTTAAATTATATTTTTTTTATAAAATTACTTGACAATAAGTTTTGTTATTTATATAATAATAAGTTTTTTCCTTAAAAAGGAGAGGAATTATGAGACATTTTTTGGCAATAGAGGATTTTTCGTTTCAAGAAATTGAAGAGCTAATAAGTATAGCAAATGAATTAAAAAAAGATAGATATGCTTATTCTAATAGTTTAAAAAATAAAACACTGGTTTCTATGTTTTTGAATCCGTCAACACGTACCAGAATATCATTTGATCTTGCAATAACAGAACTCGGGGGACATTGCATTACAATTGAACCTGGAAAAGGTTCATGGGGCATAGAGATAAAAGAAGGCACTATAATGGATAAAGATGCAGAGGAACATTTAAAAGATGCTGTTAATGTTTTATCTCGTTATGCTGATTTTATTGCGTTGAGAGCTTTCCCTGCTTTTCAAAATTGGGAAGAAGAGAAAAAAGATTTGATTTTAAATAATATGGCAAAATGGTCAAAAGTTCCAGTAATAAATATGGAGACCATTACACATCCATGTCAGGCGCTTGCTATGATGCAAACTATAAAGTCTAAATTTGATAATTTAAAAAAGAAAAAATTTGTTTTAACATGGGCATATCATCCTAAGCCTTTAAATACAGCTGTTGCAAATTCTGCAGGTGTGATCGCAAGTATGAGTGGCATGGATGTTGTTGTAGCACATCCTGAAGGGTATGATTTAGATCCATATTTTATAGATATTATGAAAAAAAATTGTGATGCGAATGGTTCTTCTTTTGAAATTGTTAATGATATGGACCGAGCTTTTGAAGATGCTGATTTTGTATATGCAAAAAGTTGGGGGGCTTTAAATCAATACAGCAATTTTCAACCAGAAATACATAATCGATATAGAAATTGGATTGTAAATTTAGAAAAAATGAAAAAAACAAATAATGCATATTTTAGCCATTGTTTACCTATTAGAAGAAATATGATAGCAACAGATGAAGTATTGGATAGTCCTAATTCATTAATTTATGATGAAGCAGAAAATAGGTTGCATGTGCAAAAGGCTGTGCTTTTAAAATTAGATAAAGAGAGGGAGTTATGAATAAAGTTATTTTGGCATTTTCAGGAGGACTTGATACATCTTTTGCAACATTGTATCTGAGAGAAAATAACTACGATGTAATAACTGTATGCGTTAATACTGGCGGTTTTAGTGAGAAAAAATTAAAGCAGATAGAAGAAAGGGCTTATCAATTAGGAAGTAAAAAACATTATAATATTGATGCTCAGGAGAAAATATTTTCTACAATTATTCAATATGTTATAAAATTTAATGCTTTATATCAGGATGATTATCCTCTTATGTGTGCAGATAGATATGTTATTGCAGAAGAAATTTTGAATATTGCAAAGAAAGAAAATGCAAAAGCAGTTGCGCATGGCAGTACTTCTATTGGTAATGATCAGGTTAGGTTTAATTCAGCTTTTTTAAGTCTTGATCCTAATATCACTATCTTAGAACCTATAAAGGAATTAGGTATTACAAGAGATAAAGAAATTGAATATCTGGAACAACGAGGTTTTGAAGTTCCTGTATCTACCAGTAAATATTCTATTAATGAAAATATTTTTGGTAGAACAGTTTCCGGAAGTGAGGTTGATGAAAATAAAGAACCTGATAATATTGCTTATGAGCTTTCTAAGATTTCAAATGATATTTCTATAAATGATAAAGAATATGTTAGTATAGAATTTGATAAAGGGATTCCCGTTAAAATAGATGGAATTGAATATTCTGGCATAGAAATGATTCAATTATTGAATAAAAAAGCCGGTAAATTTGGCATTGGTTCAAGAATTTATACAGGTGATTGTATCATTGGTATAAAAGGCAGAATAATGTTTGAAGCCCCTGGACTTTTTACATTGATTGAAGCCCATAGGAAATTACAACAATTGACGTTGACTAAAAAACAGCAGGAATTTTTAAAGTTTGCTTCTTCTTATTGGACTGATCTTGTGTATAGTGGTTTATACTTTGAGCCACTTACTAAAAATTTAGAAATTTTCGTTGATTCTATGGAGTCTATGGTTTCTGGTATTGTAAAAGTTAAATTACAACCTAATAAAGTAGAAGTTGTGGAATATGAAAGTGAAAACTCTTTAATAGATTTTGATATTGCAACCTATGCTCAAAAATCGAGTTGGGATGCTCAGCAGGTGAATGGCTTTATTAAGTTATATACCTTGGGAGAAGTTATTGCTAATAAAAGGATGAAAAAAAATGATTGATTTTGAACTGTTTAAGCTCCTTTTAGTTGACTCTTCTATGGGTGATTATAGAAATATAGTTGACAATATAAAATTATACATTGATAAAAATATAAGTGCAGATGTAATTATTGATGAGTATGAAAAAAATAAATTTAATATGATAATTAAACGGGGCGAGCCTAAATTTTTAGTCAATTGTCATTTAGATACAGTATTACCTCTTGATGGATGGGAAACCAATCCTTTTGAACCGATTATTGTTGAGAATAAAATTTATGGGCTTGGCACATCAGATACGAAAGGTAATATTTATTCAGTTTTAAAAGCCTTTGAATCTATTTTACCAGATAATATGATGATTTTATTATCTTTTGATGAAGAAATTGGCACTGAAGTATCAGGAGTGAAATATTTCTTAGAATCTGATTTTGCTCGACAAATTGAATATGCTATTGTTTGTGAGCCTACTGAAAATGAATTGGTATATAAACATAAAGGATATTATTCCTTTGAAATTAAAACATTTGGAGAATCCGGGCATAGTAGTGCTTCCAATTTATTTGATAATGCAATAGTAAAAGCAGCTGAGATTATTCCAAATCTTGCTAAAAATGGTTTTAATGTTGGCAAAATTGAAGGTGGTAAAGGGGGAAATATTATTTCTGATGAATGTGTTGCAAGGGTTTCTATCAGAAGTTATGAAGATTTTAATTTTGTTATGAATAAATTGAAATATATTATTTCAAATAAGTTAAAAATTAATGATTTTATAATAAATAAAAGATTTGTAGGGGATGCTTTTGTTAATCCTGAATATCAAAATTTTCCATTTTTGGGGGGGAGAGATTTCAAAGAAGTTGGGTTTTGGACTGAAGCCGCGTTATTCCAGAAAAAAGGAATAAAATCAATCGTATATGGAGCAGGTTCAATTGAACAAGCTCATAAAAAAAATGAGTTTGTCTTAATTGAACAGATAGAAAAAGCAGTTTCTTTTTTTGAAGATTTTTTCAGGAAATTCAAATGAGAAATTTTGTTTTTGATTTTATAAGAAAAATTGGTAAAGAAGAAGAATTTAGATTGTTTTTAGATTCTTTTAAACAGCTACCGTCGTATAAATTTGCTGTTATTAAAATAAGTGGACAGACTATAGAAAATAATCTTGATATTATTGCTCAGGATATTGCTTTTTTGAATAAACTTGAGATTTTTCCAATTATCATACATGGTGCCGGCAGTGCTCTTGATAAAAAATTAAAGAATACGTATAAAGTCAATGGCTATAGATATACTAAAAGGGAAGATATACCTGTTATTAAGAAAATTTTTTCAGATATAGCTAATTCGTTATCTAATAAAATAATTGAAATGGGAGGAAATGCCACTGTTGTAGATAATGTCTTTTATTGTAAGAGAATTGAACAATTGGGATATGTTGGAAATATTCAAAAGATTGATAAAAATAAAATTATAGAAGCAGTAGAGTCTGATAAAACAGTTATAATTAGTCCTATTGGCAGTGATGGGAAGAATTTGTTAAATATAAATGCTGATACAGCAGCAAAAGCTATTGTAAAAGAATTAGGTGTTAAAAAATTTATTCTTTTGACAGAAACAGGTGGTGTTTTAGATACAGCTGGGAATATAATATCTTTTATTAACATCTCAGATATTGATGAAATGAGTTTTATCTCTGGAGGAATGAAATTAAAACTTTATGAAATAAGAGATTTTTTAAAGGAGAATCCTTTTTGTGAAGTTGTTATAACGTCTGCTGATAAAATACTACAGGAAATTTTTACTATTAAAGGTTCTGGTACATTTATTAAATTTTATAGAATATTCTCCACAAGACATATAAAAGAAGTTGGTGTGGATATTGCAAAACAAGTCTTAGAAAATTCCTTTAATAAAGAATTGGTGCATGATTATTTGAAATCTGATTTTAAAGAAATTTTTTATCATGAGGAAAAAGACGGTATTGCAATTATTAAAGAGGTAGATGGAGTCCCTTATCTTGATAAAATTGCTGTTAGAAGAGAAAAACAGGGAACAGGTTTAGGAAAAAGTCTCTGGGATGCTGTTATCAAAAAATATAATACATTAACATGGAGATCTGCAATTGATAATATTTTTAATAAATTTTATTTTAAGAATTGTGATGGAATGATAAAGAAAAACAATTGGATTGTTTATTGGAAGAACCTTCCAGATGAAAAAATTTTGGATATTGTAAATAAAATATCTTCAATAAAAAAAACTTTGATAAAAAGAGGTAAAAATGATTAATGTCGGGATTATTGGAGCATCTGGATTTGTTGGAAGCAATATTTTAAAGCTTTTATTAAATCATAGCAAAATTGCTAATATTGAATTATTTTCTAATACATATTGTGGTAAAAAAATATCAGATTTATACCCGGAAATAAAATCAGATTTAGTTTTAAAATCTGTTTGTTATTCTCTTATTAATAAATTAGATGTTGTTTTTCTTGCAGTACCTCATGGTAAAGCAAAAGAGCATGTGGATAAAATTGAAACAAAGATTATAGATATGACTTCTGATCATAGGACAGAATGGGTATATGGTTTGCCAGAGATTTTTGGAAATGAAATAACAAAAGCAAGTAAAGTAGCAAATCCTGGATGCTATGCCACCTCTTGTATTTTAAATGTTTATCCTATAATAGATAATGTTGAGTTTGTTGTTTTTGATTCAATTAGTGGGTATTCTGGCGGCGGTAAAAATCATGGCTATGATATTGATGAAAATATTATTACCTATAAGATATTCAATCATAGGCATATTGATGAAATGAGAAAGGTTTTATCTGATAAATTTTCTTTTACTCCTCATGTTGTTAATGCTTTTCGAGGAATTATGACTACTTCTCATATAAAGTTGAAAACATCTATGGATAAGAACGAAATCATTGAAATATATAAAAAATTTTATGATAATACTTTTACTAAAGTATTGGATAAAATTCCAGATACCAAAAGTGTGGCTAATACTCCATTCTGCTTTATTGGAGGATTTGAGTTTGACTATACTGGAACTTTGATAATTATTTCCGTGCTTGATAATTTATTAAAGGGAGCAGCTTCACAGGCAGTTGAGAATATGAATTTGATTTTTGGTTTACCACACTATTTCTCTTTAGATGATAGGGGGGAAAATGAAATTATGGGATAAAGGTTATAATCTTGATAAAATAGTGGAAAAATATACAGTTGGCATAGATTATATTCTGGATAAGAGGCTGTTTTATTTTGACTGTATTGCAAGTATTGCTCATGCTAAAATGCTTAATAAGGTTAGAATATTAACAGATGATGAGACTAATAAGATAATCGGTGTCTTGAAAAAACTTATTGAGTTGGACAAAAAGGGAGAAATTGAAATAAAACCAGAAGATGAGGATTGTCATACTGTTATTGAAAAATTTTTAGTAGATGAATGTGGTGAAATTGGAAAAAAAATTCATACAGGTAGATCAAGGAACGATCAGGTTTTAGTTGCTTTAAGATTATATCAAAAACAAGAATTGATTTTAATTTTTGAGAAAATAAAAAAGATAATTGCTAAATTTGAAGAAAAAGGTAAAAAATTTCATTCTATCGAATTTGCAGGCTATACTCATACTCGTAAAGCTATGCCGATGTCTGCAGAAATATGGTTGGGAGCATTTAAAGATGCTTTTATTGATAATAGAGAATTGGTTAAAAATGTATTGCAACTTATTGATAAATCACCACTTGGAACTGCGGCAGGATTTGGAGTCCCTGTTATAGATATTGATAGAAATTTTACAGCAAAAGAATTAGGATTTTCTGAAATTTTAAAAAATCCAGTCTATGCTCAGAATTCAAGAGGTAAATATGATAGTATTATAATAGATGTTTTATCTTATATTATGTTTGATTTAAATAAATTTGCTACAGATATGATTTTATTTTCTTCTGAAGAATTTGGATATATTGTGCTGGAAGATAAAATAACTACTGGTAGTTCAATCATGCCTCAGAAAAAAAATCCTGATTTATTTGAGATATTAAGAGGAAACTATCATATTGTTTTAGGAGAATCTATTAAAGTTAAAAGCTTGATTGGCAATCTGATAAGTGGGTATCATAGAGATATTCAGCTAATTAAGGAACCACTAATAAAAGTTTTTGATATAACAAAAGATTCTCTTGATATAACTTTCCATTCTTTGGATAATTTTTATTTTGATGAAAAAAGATGTAAACAGAGTTTAACCCACGATATTTATGCAACTCATAGAGCTTATAAACTTGTAAAAGATTATAATATTCCTTTTCGAGAAGCCTATAAAAAGATAGCGGAAGATTTAAAATTTAGTTAGTGCTGGTCTTTTTTGCATAAAATTTTGAGAATAATTATTGATAGTATTTCCAGAATCTAAATTTTTTAATTTCTGGTTTTGTGCGTTCTTTTTTTATTATTTCCATTATCTTATTTACAATATCAGGGTGTTGATTTGCAATATTGTTTTTCTCATAAGGATCTTGTTCAAGATCATATAGTTCTAATTTTGCATCTGGATTTTTTTTAAGGTTTTTTAATATTCCTTTATATTTTCCATATCTAACAGCAATTTGTCCTCCATATCCTGCAAAATCCCAGAATAAAAATTCATGAAATTTTTGTTTATTCTTATTCCCCGCTAAAAGAGGTAAAAAACTTAATCCATCTATATTTTGAGGTATTTTAATACCTGCTATATCTGCAATTGTAGGCATAATATCGTAGAATGCAAAAGGATTATTGATTATTCGGCCCTCTTTAATTTTTCCTTTCCATCTTACAATTAGAGGTACTTTTAATCCCCCTTCGTAAACAGAGCCTTTGAGCCCTTTAAGTCCTTTAGTGGAATTAAAGAATTCGTAATCAACTTCATCTTTTAAGTAAGTAGTGCCATTATCAGATGTAAATATTATAATAGTATTTTCGTCTAAGTTTAATTTTTGTAAAGTTTCCATTATCCTGCCAACATTTTTGTCAAGAAATGAAATCATAGCTGCATAAGTAGCTCGAGGTGTTTTATCAGGTAAATATGCTTTTCCATTATAAGGTTTTTCCTCCCATTTGCCAAGATATTGCTTTTTTTCATCTTCGGGAACTTGTAACGGTAGATGAGGTATTATAGTGGGATAATATAGAAAGAAAGGATTATTTCTGTTTTCTTTTATAAATTCTATAGCTTTATCGGCAATTAGTTTTGGAGCATAATGTTTTCCTGTTTTACTTCTATTGTTTCCATCTAAGAATATTTTTTCTTTATTATGAATTAAATATTTAGGATAATAATTGTGGGCATGTCTTTGACAATTATAACCGAAAAATGTGTCAAATCCCTGATTTAAAGGATCTCCGGAAGAATTAACTCTACCTAAACCCCATTTACCGAAAGCACCTGTTTTATATCCAGCTTTTTTTAATAATTCAGCAATAGTAATTTCTTTATCAGGTAATGGAAGTTGCCCCTGGAATGATTCCCATGTACCTACCTCATAATTATCACGTACATAAGCATGTCCGCCGTGTTTTCCTGTCATTAATACACATCTGGATGGTGCACATACAGGGGAACCTGCATAAAAATTTATAAATTTTACCCCTTCCGTAGCGAGCTTATCTATATTTGGAGTTTTTATTTTTTGTTGTCCATAACAACCTAATTCTCCATAACCCAGATCATCAGCAACAATTAATATGATATTAGGTTTATTTTTGGTTTTTGCACATAATAAATGATTGAATAGTATAATAGAAGCAGCTGCTGTAGTAAATTTTTTAATAAATTTTCGTCTATTCATTTGTTACTCCTGTAATGGTTGTTTTGAATATTAAATATTTTAAATACTTTCTCATTTTTTTCTTTAAAATTTTGTTAATTTTTGCAAAAAATTATTTTTTTTCATAAGTATAATCCTATTTTTCTGATATAGCTTGTAGAATATTTGCATTTTTGCTGTTTTTTTTAAAGTTATGAAAAATTTTTTTTATATCAAGTGTTAATTATATTTTTTTTAAATAATATAGAGGAAGTTTTTATAATGATTTTTGTATTATAATTTTTGTTCAAATAAAAAAAGCCGCTTTTTTTAAAAAAGCGGCTTTAAAGAAGCTGGGGAACAGGGACTCGAACCCCGATTCTACGGTCCAGAGCCGCATGTCCTGCCATTGGACGATTCCCCAGTACATTTAAAATTATATAATAAAATTTTTATTTTGTCAATAAAATTTTTAAAAATTTTCTTTTCCCAACTTTAATAATATATTCATCTTTATCTGGAGTTATATCAAAATTTATATCATTTATTTTAAGATTGTTTACAGTTACAGCATTTTGTTTAATTAATCTTCTTGCTTCACTATTGGAAGCTACTATCTTGGCTTCTGATAAAATATTGGTAAGTCTGAGAGGCAACCTGGATATATTTATTTTAATTTCTGGAATATCTTCTGGAATTTCTTTATTTTTAAAAACTTTATTGAAATGCTCTTCTGCAGCTTTTGCAGCTTCTTTACCATGATACATTTCGACAATGGTTTTACCTAATAATCTTTTAAAAATTGAAGGGTTTTCTCCTTTACTCATTTTTATTTGTATATTTTTTATATCTGACATTGGAACATCTGTTAAAAGTTCAAAGTATTTTATAATAAGAGAATCAGGTATGGACATAATTTTCCCGAACATATCTTCAGGAGCATCGTTAATTCCTATATAATTGCCATAGCTTTTACTCATTTTTTCAATACCATCAGTTCCTTCAAGAATAGGCAATGTCATAATAACCTGTGGTTCAACTCCGTATTCCCTTTGTATATCTCTTCCTATTAATAAATTAAATGTCTGATCGGTTCCACCTAATTCTACATCTGCTTTTAATGCTACAGAATCATAAGCCTGGGCAAGAGGATATAAAAATTCTATTATGCTTATTGGTATACCTTTTTTAAATCTTTTTGAGAAATCATCACGTTCTAACATTCGAGCTACAGTATATTTGCTTGTTAAAATTAATACATCTTTAAATGACATTTTGCCCAACCATTTACTATTAAATTCAATGATAGTTTTTTCAGGATTAAGTATTTTAAAAATTTGCATTTTGTAGGTTTCTGCATTTTGTTTTACCTCTTCTGGAGTAAGTTGTTTCCTTGTTTTGCTTCTACCAGTGGGATCTCCTATCATTCCTGTAAAATCTCCAATTAAAAAAACAACAGTATGACCTAAATCCTGAAACTGTTTTAATTTTCTTATAGAAACTGTATGGCCAAGATGAAGATCAGGAGCTGTTGGGTCGAAACCCTGTTTAATTATAAGTGGTTTATTTTCTTTATATGAACGTTCTAATTTTTTTAATAATTCTCCTTCTGATACTAAATCTACAATACCTCTTTTTAAAATTTCTAATTGTTCTTCTGGCCTTAACATACTTTTTCCTTTCTATTTATTTTTTAATAGATTTCCATATTTTTATTTTTTTAGGAGTGTAATCGATAATTTCAATAACATTATTATATTTTGATAATGTCACATGAACTGGCAGCAAAATAGTATCTTTTATTTCTTTATTTATAAAACATGAAATCTTGAAATCATTGCTATTAATTGAATCAATTATTCCAGCAGGTCCTGATATATCTATGTTGCACTTCAGAATATCTGTTTCTAAATAACTACCTTTAATTTTTAATTTATTACTAATTTCGAGATTAATAGGAATGTTATAAAAAGATCTAATATCTATTTTCTCTAAAGTAACGATTAGATTTGTGTATTTAGGATTGATTTTAGTTCCTTGAGGAGCAATTAGTTTGATTTTATATTTGGTGTCATCATCTAAATTCAATATATTTAAAGTTTCAGTTTCTACATAGGTTATATTTTTTACTATATATTCTGGACCTTCAATGAATGTGTAATCTGGTGTAAAATTTATATCTTTTATTTTATAATTTTTATTTGTTTTGATATTAACATTTGATTTAATTTTTATTTTTTTGGTACTTTTTTTTGTGAGATAAATTGGAATTGTGTCAGGACTAATTTTTAATATCCCCACATTTTGAATATCTTCAGGACCATTTAGTATATCTTTATTGAGATGAATCAAATATTTTTTATTTATAGGCGTGTTTTTAAGATCTATTGTAAAGTTCAACTTATTTGAAAAATATATTTTTATTAATTTCTTCCCAATCCCATAAAAATCAACTTTTGTTGTTTTAGGTACATTACCTATTAAGACATATTGTGTGGTATCAATGTTTATAATATCTATTGGAATTTCTAATGTTAATTTAAATTTTTTTGAAATACTTACACTTAACCATAATATTATAGCGAATAAAACAGAAATAAATTTTATATATATTTTATTTAAAAATAAATTTCCCATTACTAATTAGGTAAGGTAAGGGCGGAGTTTTTTGCTTCTTCTGGTGTGTCTTAATCTTTTTATTGCCTTTTCTTTTATTTGTCTTACTCTCTCCCTTGTTAAACCATAGTTTTCACCGATTTCTTCTAATGTGTAAGATCTTTCTCTATTTATACCAAAGTATAGACAAATGACATCGCGTTCTCTTTCATCCAATTCATTTAGAACTTTCTCAATTTCTTCTTTTAATGAATTTTCCATAAGATTTTCATCTGGTAAAGGTTGTGATGAATCTTCAATAACATCCATAAGACTATTGTCTTCACCATCATTAAAAGGAGCATCTAAAGAGCAGTGTTTACTGGAAAACCTTAATGCATCACTTACTTCACCACTTTTTATGGAAAGTTGTTCTGCAATTTCATGCGCATCTGGCTCTCTTCCAAATTGCTGCTGTAAATCATTTGTAGTTTTGCTAATTTTGTGGATAACACCAACTTTATTTAGTGGAAGTCTTACGATTCTTGATTGTTCTGCTAAAGCCTGAAGAATTGCCTGTCTTATCCACCAGACTGCATAAGAAATGAATTTGAAACCGCGGGTTTCATCAAAACGTTTTGCCGCTTTGATCAAACCAAGATTTCCTTCATTAATTAAATCTGCTAAAGATAATCCCTGGTTTTGATATTGCTTTGCTACAGCAACAACAAACCTTAAATTAGCTTTTGTTAATTGTTCTAATGCTTCTTGATCGCCTTTTTTTATTCTTTTAGCTAATTCAACTTCTTCTTCCGGCGTGAGAAGACTCTCCTCGCCTATCTCTTTTAAATACAAATCTAAAGATTTTTCTTCGAACCTAAAAAACTTTTTTGCATACTTTGCCAATTTAAAACCCCTTTTTAAATTGGTTTAGATTTTCAATATAAAAATAAAATTTTACTTTGTCAAGTAAAAAATATTTTTTATATTTTTTTACATATATTATATACTCATTTTTTGCTTCTATTGTTCCATTTTTTTGTTGACAAATAAAATATTTTTCTTAAATTAAATATGACTGACTGGTTAGTCATGTATTAAAAAGGAGTTTGATTATGATAAATATTAAATCTTCTGAACATAAAAAGAAAGTAAGAGAAAAGATTATTGAATCTGCTTTTGAACTTTTTGCGCAATTCGGATTTCATAAAACTACAATAGATATGGTGGCATCTAAAGCCAATATTTCAAAAGGGCTTATTTATAATTATTTTGAAAATAAAGAACATCTGCTTGAAGAAACAATTCATTTTATTTTTTTTAAGATTGAAGAAAAATTTTTTAGTAAACTTGACTTACAAAATTCAGATAATATTTTCAAAGATATAATTGATATCTATTTTGATGAAATTATAAAAGATGAAAATTTTTGGTTTTTTTTTGCTTCAATTTTATTCCAACCCGATATAGCTAATATCGCAAGAAAAATAGCAGCTCCTTTTATCAAAAATATAATAGATGAAATAGAAAATTTGTTTAAAATGAAAAATAGTAAAAATCCCAGAGAGGAAGCCTTTTTATTTGGAGCTTTATTAGATGGTATCTTTTTCGATTATTTTATAATGAAACCGTCATATCCTATAAAAAAAATAAAAGAATTTTTGATAAAAAAATATTCAATAGGGGGTACGATATGAAAAAAGTAGCTTTTTTTTACTTTCTTATTATTGGTTATCTTTTAGCTCAGAATTTGACAGCACTGGATATTATGAAAAAAGTAATTGATATTTTAACTCCTAAAACTGCATATACCAAATCGAAAATGATTATAACAACTACAGGTGGAGAGAAAAGAACTTTTATCACAGAATCTTATGCCAAAAATAATGGAGAAAAAATGTTACTGAAATATTTAGCTCCTGCTCAAGTCAAAGGACAGAAAACCCTGCTTTTAAATAATGCAGATGATATATGGGTATATTTCCCTGTTACAAATAGAGTGAGAAAACTTGCCACACATGCTAAAAAAAGAAAAGTGCAGGGTAGTGACTTTTCTTACGAGGATATGGGGACTGGGAAATCTTTTATATCAGATTATAATAGTAAAATTATAAAAGATACAGTTTACAATGACAAAAAATGCTATTTAATTGAACTTATTCCAAAAAAAGGCATTATTACTTCTTATAGTAAATTGAGATTTGTAATAGATAAAAAAAACTTTTATCCTTATGAAATTCAATATTTTGATGAGAAAGCACCAGATATTATGTTGAAGAAATTAATTTCTTATAATATTAAAATTGTAGATAATATCCCCACAGCTTATAAAATGGTTATGTACAACTTGATAGATAATACAAATACTCAAATAGAATTAATAGATGTAAAATATAATATAAAAATACCTGATGCTATGTTTTCTGAAAGGGGATTGAAAAGATGATTTTGATATTATTTTTTCTTTTGTGCTCAACTTTATTTGGTCAGACCGGCTATTATGAAAATAATCTGGTATTTTATAAGCTTAAAAATAAAGATATTATAATGCAATCCAATAAATTGCGCGTGGATTTAGAAAAGAGAATAAATAGAATAGAATTTAAGGCTAATGTTAATTTTTATAATTATAATGGTACTACAGTATTCGATTTTAAAGATTATTTGCCAGATTTTTTTGAAAGTTATCCTTATGGAGTTTTTTCTCAAACTTATAAAGATACATACAAATTGGATAATATTTATCTTAAGTTTAGTTTGTCAAATGTTGATTTTACAATTGGTAAACAACAAATATCCCCTGGCACTGGATATTTTTTAAATCCCGTTGATATTTTTAATCAAAAAGATTATACAGACCCTGCATATGAACAACCAGGGTACAATGCTTTTAAAATAGATTATTTTATGACATTAAATTCACAATTAATATTTATTTTTTCGCCAGATAGCACCTTTGATTTTTCTACAATATTTGTAAGATATAAACATAACTTCAGTAAATTTGATGTTAGTTTATATTTATCTCGATATTATAAACATCAATTGGATAAATTTTTTAATGATGAATATTTTTGCAGTAAGATGCTGGGGCTTTCGTTTGCTGGAGAATTTATCGGACTTGGTGTGTGGGGTGAATTTGCCTTTTTTGATCCTGAATCTCATAAAAATTATTTAGAATATCTTATAGGTTTTGATTATACATTTGAAAATGGATTATATATTTTAAATGAATTTTATTATAATAGTGAAAATGATAAAAAGCTTTTTTCTTTTGAATGGATTAATTATTTTTCGGGAGCCATTAAATCACCAATGAAAATGTTGGATTTTTCATATATTGATTATCCATTAACAGATTTGATAAGTTTGGGCATATCTTCATTATATTCTATGGATGATAACAGTTTCTCTATTATTCCTCATTTTATATGGAATATTTTTGAAAATACAGAATTAACTTTTAGGTTTGTTTTTAATAGCGGCAAAAAACGTTCTTTTTTATCTTCTTCTATGGGTGAGGCTTTATTTTGTAGATTAAAGTATTATTTTTGAATATATGGGGGGTTTTATGAAAGATAGACTTTTAAAAAATATTGCAAAATTACAGGTACATCGGCCGTATCTGGTTGTTTTTTCTTTTATTATTTTATCTATAGTTGGTTTATATATGGGATCTAAATTAAAGGTTACTATGCGATGGTCCGACCTTTTACCAACAAATCGTCCATCAGTTAAAGAATTTAATAAAATCATTGAAAAATATAAATCAGCATCAACTGTTATTGTTGCAGTCGAGGGGGCCGATAGAGAGAATATAGAGAATTTTGTTGAAGATTATGTTAAAAAGATTAAAAGGCATAAGCTTATAAAAAGGATAGATTATATCATAGATACTACTTTTTACCTTAATCATGGATTAATGATAATGAAAACTAAAGATCTTAAAAATTCTACTGATTTATTTAAAACTACAGATTTTGTGGACTTTGTGAAGAATTTAAATCATACTATGGAAAAGACATATATATATTCAGAGGATGAAGAGGTTTTATCTAATAAGGAAAAAACAGATAAAGCAATTATGTTAGTTGATGCTATCCGTGATTTTGTTGGTGATTTGAATAGTTTAAAAAATATGAAACAATTAGATACTAATAGAGTTTTCGAAAATATTGATAAATTTTTTATAGGGGAAAAGTATTTTTATTCTTATGATAAAAAGATGGTGTTGATAAATATTATTCCAACTTTTACAATTGTTGATTTAGAAAAATGTATAGAATTAACACATTTTTTAAGAAATACCGGGAAAATTGTAAATAAAAAATACCCCTCTGTCAAATTTGGATTAACAGGTTTTATCGCTATGGGTAGTGATGAAATGGATTCTATTGAACCTTATATGTTGCCAATTACATTAATTACTTTTATTTTGATAATATTAATTTTTATAATTTTTTTCAAAATGTGGATTTCTCCAATTTTGGCAGGGGTTGTTCTTATAGTATCTGTTATTTTAAGTTCTGCTTTAGCATATGTTTTTTATGGTCATTTAAATATTATGACATCAATGTTCGCTGTTATTTTATTAGGACTTGGAATTGATTTTTCTATACATATAATATCAAATATGTTGGAATCTTTATCTAATGGATATAGTGTAGAAGATTCTATTTATTCTGCATTGAATAAAGTTGGTGGAGGAATTATTACAGGAGCAATGACCACAGGTTTTGCTTTTTTGGTTTTATTAGTTTCAGAAAATAGAGGAATGAAAGAATTTGGCGCTGTTGTAGGAATAGGTGTTATTGTTGCTATGGCTGTTACAATAATGTTATTGCCAGCTTTGTTATCGATTTATTTTAAGAAAAAAAAGGATGTGAAAAAGAAAATTTCTGATTTTAAATTATTAGGCAGAATCGGGCAATCATTCGCTGATAATAGAATTGTGATGATTGTTATTATTGTTATATTAAGTGTTATTTTTATGAGATATACTCTTAATTTGCGGTTTGATTATAAAATGTTGAATATGGAACCTAAAGATATGGAATCTGTAATTTATAATGATAAAATAATAGAAAAATATGAGATTAGTCCAGACTATGCATTATTTTCTTCCTCAAGTCTTGATACTTTGAAAGAAGTGGCAAGTTTTTTAAAACGTTATAAAATAATAGCTAATGTAACCTCAATAACAGATATAATAAAGGATAGTATAACATATAAAAATAATAAAGAAATTATATTGAATATTAAGAAATATTTTGAAAATAGACAAATTCCTAAACTCAACTCAAAAAGATTTAAATTATTATTGAAATATCTTGATACTTTATGGATGAATGTTTATGAGATGGGAAACCTTGCTTTTACAAATGGTCAATCTAAGCTTGAAAAAAGATGTTTTGATATTGTAAAAAAACAAGAAGATAGAGATAGTGATTTAATTAAAATGACAAAGGCATCTCTTCAATATACTTGGCAGAATAATAAGAATATTTTGGCAAAATATTCGGAGATATTTTTAAAACATTATAATAAAAGAGTATCTAATTTGTTAAATACAGAGATTGTTACGATAGAGAATTTGCCTGTTTCTATTAAACAGCAATATATTAGTGATGACGGGAAAGAATTTTTAATGACAATTTATGCAAAGGATGATGTTTGGGATTTAAAGAGATTGAAAGTATTTACTAAAATTTTAAAAAATGCAAATCCAAGAATAACAGGTACTCCGCCATTATATGTTGATCTTATTGATATGATATCTGCAGATGGCAAAAAAGCCATAATTTTATCTATTATAATAATTTTCATTTTTCTTATGCTTGATTTTAAAAATATTTATATAGCATTAATAACACTTATCCCTTTGGGGGTTAGTTTAGTTACCCTTGGTTTTGTAATGAATATAATGGGAATTATGATAAACGTAAATAATATTATTGCCTTTCCTTTATTATTGGGAATAGGAATTGATGATGGAGTTCATTTTGTCCATCGATATTTAAAAGAAGGAAATAATATTTATAAAGCGTATTCTTCCACAGGCAAAGCTGCTTTGCTTACTACTATAACTACTGTAATAGGATTTGGAGCTTTGATTATTTTTCCACATAGAGGAATGGCGAGCATGGGGCTTGTATTAGCTATTGGAATTTCTATTTGTTGGATTTCAACTGTTCTTATAGTTGCACCATTTATTTCTTTGATAAAAAAATGATATTGAGTCAGTAGTGCTATGAAATTTTAATTGTATTTGCCGGTAATTTTATTAATAAATTTGGTTCTTTTTAATATATAAAGTGGAGAGTATTTGATTTTTTTAAATATTTATTTTTTTTGTCAAAAAAATGTAAAATTTTATGTTATCTTTTTGACGCTTTTTTATATAATTTAATTATTTTAATATTCTTAAATGTGATCTATTTTTTTTATTTAAAAAGCTGCAAAATTTATTCAATCTTTACTTTTTTTATAAATATTTTTAGGAATTTAGAGTTAAAATAAATATGATATTATAAGTTTTTGTTTTTTATTGAGTTAAGTTTTTAATATTAAAATTTGTATAATTATTAAAAAAAAATCTTGACACGTTAGATTTTATTTATATATTTAAAATATGAGTAAAAATTATTTAAAATAATAAGAAAATTACTTAAAAATATTAAACAGGAGGAGTGAATGGTATATTCTTTCAGTCCGTTAAGTTGTGTTAATGTATTAAGTTATATTATTGTTTCATGATAAGAGGAGGATGTATAATTGTATGAAAAAAAGTAAGTTATTTTTAATTCTTCTTGTTTTATTTTTAATTTCTTCCCGTGTCTTTGCAGGTACAACGGGAAAAATTGCCGGTAAAATTGTTGATGCAACTACTGGAGAAGCATTGGTAGGGGCAAATGTAATTATTACTTCTATATGGATGGAAGGTATTGAAATTGATTTACCAGATAAGATGGGAGCAGCAACAGATATTGATGGATATTTTGTTATATTAAATATTCCTCCAGGTGTTTATACAGTAAAAGTTAGTATGATAGGTTATGAAGCTAAGATTGTTAATGATGTAAGAGTGGAAATTGATAGAACTACTACATTGAATTTAAAATTACAAGAAACAGCCATTCAGGGGAAGGAAGTTATTGTTGTTGCTAAAAGAGAAATTATTAAAAAAGATGTTGGTGCTTCTCAAAGAAGTTTAAATGCTGATGAAATTAAGGATATGCCGGTTTCTGATGTGGGTGATGTTGTAGGTCTTCAGGCTGGTATTACCTCCGGTTTAAGTATTAGAGGAAGTGGTAGTGATCAAACATTATTTATGGTAGATGGCATCTCTTTAAGAGATGAGCGTACTAATCAGCCTATTACATTAGTGCCTATGAGTGCTATTCAGGCTGTTTCTGTGCAAACTGGCGGTTTTAATGCTGAATATAATAATGTTAGATCTGGTGTTGTTAATGTGGTTACAAGAGAAGGTAGTGAAAATAGATATACTTTTAATTTAACATATAGAAATAGTCAGCCTGCTAAAAAACATTTTGGCATCTCTCCTTATGATCCAAATTCATTTTGGCTAAGACCTTATTTAGATGATGCTGTTTGTTGGACCGGTACCGATAATGGTGCCTGGGATTATTATACGAGAAGGCAGTATCCAGAATTTAAAGGATGGAATAGTATTTCTGCTACTACTGTAAAAGATGATGACCCAAATAATGATTTAACTCCTTATGGAGCGCAGAGATTATTTAAATGGCAAAGAAGAAAGCAGGGCGATATAAAAAGACCTGATTATACAATAGATGGTGGATTTGGAGGACCAGTTCCTTTTATAGGTAAAAAACTTGGTAATCTCAGGTTCTTCTTATCTTTTAGAAAAGAACAAAATATGTATTTGTATCAGTTAAATACAGACGGTATAACCAAAAATGCTTTGATGTTAAAATTAGTCTCTGATTTAACTTCATCAACAAAATTAACATTAATCGGTTTGTATGGTGAATTATTTGCTACGGCTACTTATGGCGGATATACCGGATACTATGAAAGTGTTTATGGTGTTGCCACTTCTCTTAATAGAATCGGGCACACTTCTAACTGGAGACTTTTTACTAATGATTATTTTTCAAGAACTTCACAATATAGTAATACTATCTCCGCTAAAATTACTCATGTTTTTGACCCTGGTACTTTTATGGAAGTTGTTTTAAAAAGAGATTATAGAAATTATAATACAGGCCCCGGCAGAGTAAGGGATACTACTAAAAGGTATGAAATTTTTCCAGGATATTTTGTAGATGAAGCTCCTTTTGGATTTGAAGATGATCCTGTTTTTGCTATTGATGGTATGGGTATGGGAGGCTCCTTTTCTCAAAAAAGAGATTATAGTAATTTTACAACATGGACTTTTAAAGCAGATTATACAACTCAGTACAATAAATATAATCAGATTAAAACTGGTTTCAATTTTGTAATGAATAGATTTGATTTAAGTTTCGGTTCTGTTAATAAAGCTTTGCCGGAAGGTAATTATTGGACTACTATGAAAAGAGATCCTTACAGAACCAGTATTTATATTCAGGATAAATTAGAATTTGAAGGTATGATCGCAACTATAGGATTAGTTGGCGATTATATGGATCCTACTGGAACATGGTACGAAGTGGAGCCTTATGATGAGAAATTTTTCTCTACTGATTACAATCAATTAGTAGAAGATACTGTAAGTAAAAAAGATGCAGCACCAAGATTTACATTGAGTCCAAGATTTACTATATCTCATCCTATTAGTGTTAATTCAAAAATATATTTTAACTATGGTCATTTTAGGCAACAGCCTACTTCCGAAAGAATGTATATGGTAAGGCGTGGGGTAGGAGAAAAAGTTCAATATTTCGGTAACCCAACTTTATCTCTTGCAAGGACTATCTCTTATGAATTAGGATATGACCATGCTTTATTTGATAATTATCTTGTGCATATTTCTGGTTATTATAAAGATATCAGCGATGAAGAAAGATGGGTTAGATATATTAGTATCGATGGAAAAGTGAATTATTATAGACTTACAAATAATAATTATGAAGATATTAGAGGGCTTGAAATTGATATTGCTAAAATTAAAGGTGATTGGTTTACAGGAGATATCAATTATGAATATAGAGTAAATACAAATGGTTATTTTGGAACTGCATATTACTATCAAAATCCAGCAGAACAAAGAGATTATTTAAGAAGGAATGTTTATCAAGAAAAACCAAAACCTATTCCACGAGTTAAGGCTAATTTCGATTTACATACTCCTGCTAAGTTTGGGCCAAAATTTTTTGATAATCATATCCTTGGTGCATGGCATGCTAATTTTATTTTCTATTATACTGGTGGTTCATGGTTTACATGGAACCCCAATGATAAGCCAGGTATCCAATATAATGTAAAATGGAGAGATTCTTTCTCTTCTGATCTTAAAATTTCTAAAGTTTTTAGATATAAAAGTGCATCTATTAAATTTTTCGTAGATTTTTATAATTTGTTTAATAATAAAAACTTCTCAGGCATATCTTTCTATGATATTCATGATTATTATGATTATATGAAATCATTGCATTTATCTGAAAAAACAATAAAAGAATTAGGTTATAATGCAATAACTGGAGATGATAAACCTGGTGATTATAGAAAAACAGGAGTACCTTTCCAGCCTATGGAATGGACAAATTCTGTTTATGAAATTCCAAATCCTAATACTTCTGTTATTTATTATGATAACTCTACAAAAACTTATATGCAATATGATGGTGAAAACTGGAATCAGGTTTCAAAATCAAAAATTGATAAGATATTAAAAGATAAGGCTTATATTGACATGCCAAATTTAAGTTATTTTACTTTCCTTAATCCTCGTGATATTTTCTTTGGTATTAGTATTAGTTTTGATTTAAAAAAATAAAAGGGATGAGCTATGAGAAAAAACTTAATAATACTTTCTTTGCTACTAATTTTTTCTATAACCTTTGCTGATAAAACAACATGGATGTCCATAGGTTCTCTTCATGATTGGTATTCAAGTGCTGGTTGTGAAGTTGAAGTAGGTAGAAGACATGTTATTTCTGATCAGCAAGATGGTTTAAGGTGGAATGCTCAATTTAGATATCAGGATATAAAAGCAGCAAAGGCTTTATGGATCGGTGCCAAAAATTATTACGATCCTTTGGTTGAAAAAACTTTTAATTATAAAGTAGTTCATGCAGGCCCTCGTGTTTTAGATGATCGGTCTGAGTTTATGCCTGTTGAATTTAAAATGTATGGAAAATTTGATAAACCAATGGTTATTGTTGATGGTATTCTTGCTGGAAGAATACAATATATGGATGATGTAGATGAAGTAGTTGATACATTAAAAGCAGATAGAATGTTGTATAATGTAGTAAATACTTCTATCGGTATTACAATGACCCGTAAAATTTATGCTTTTTCCAATCCATATTATGATAATTTCTTTATTTATGATTATGTATTCAAGAATACAGGAATTATAGATAAAAATGGTACTGTTTATGAACAGACTTTAAATGATGTTTACTTTCTCTGGATGTATAGATATGCTCCTACAAGAGAAGTTTCTGTTTACGGTTATGGTTATCTACCACAATCTGTAAGCTGGGGGCATAGTGTTATAAATGATGCTATGGGAGAAGATCCAAATGCTGGAGATCCTTTTAGATGTCAGTTTGCATGGTTAGGTAAACATTCGAAAGCTGGATTTGACAATATAGGTGGCCCATGGTATAATTTTGATGGAAGATTGGGAGCACCGCAATATGTTGGTAATGTTGTTTTGCATGCTGATAAATCTGCTACAGATAAAACAGATGATCCTTATCAACCTATTTCAACTCAATATATCAGTTCTGACGCTCCAATAACTTCTAACAATAATCAATTTAATGAGCAACAAATGTCTGAAGAATATAACTTTATGATGTCAGGTCATCCTGATCAAACACATGCAGAACTTGTTGGTGATGATTATGCCGATATTGTTGGTGGTTCTCCCGGAGGATTTTCAGAAAGCGCAGGATTTGGACCATATCAATTAGCGCCTGGGGATAGTATTCATATTGTTATTGCTGAAGGTGTTTCTGGACTTTCACGAAGTGAAGCTTTCCGTATTGGTGATATATGGTTAAATGGTGCAGGTCCTTTTAAATTGCCTGATGGTTCTACCACAAATGATAGAGATGAATATAAAGATCAATGGGTCTATACTGGTCGTGATTCCATTTTACAAACTTTTGCAAGAGCAATGGAGGTTTATCAAAATGATTTTGAAGTGCCATCGCCTCCACCTCCACCTGATCTTTTTGAGGTTAAATCTGGTGGTGATAGAATCAAATTAAAATGGTCAAATAATGCTGAAAGCTGGCCAAATTTTGCCGGATATAGAATTTACAGAGCTATTCATGTGCCGGATACTACTTATGAATTGATTTTCGAATGCGGTAAAGGTACAGCCCATCCAGATATAGTTAATGAGTATGATGATATGACTGCTATCAGAGGTTTTAATTATTATTACTATATAACATCCTTTGATGACGGTTCTACAAACAATATCGAACCAGGTGTTCCTTTAGAAAGTAGTAAATTTTATACTATGACCAGTGAACCTGCATATTTAAGAAGACCTCCTTCAAATGATTTAGATGGTATTAGAATAGTTCCTAATCCTTATAATATTAGAGCGCGTGATCTTCAGTTCGGTGAAGGTGGTAAAGATAGATTAATGTTTTATAATTTACCTCCTGAGTGTACAATTAAAATTTTTACAGTTAGAGGAGATTTAATAACTACTATTGAGCATAATGACGGTAGTGGTGATGAAGAATGGAATTCAATTACTCAATATCGTCAGGTTGTTGTAAGTGGTGTATATATTGCTCATATAGAAACACCAGATGGTAGATCCGTGAATAAGAAATTTATTATTATTCGTTAACTATAATATACAGGAGTATTCGATGAAACGACAATTTAATTTTTTAGGCTTATTTTTTGCTCTCTTTGCAATACTAAGCTTTGCTTTTATGTATTGCTCTGATTACAAAGATGAGACTTATACTATCTCAAAAAATGACGGCACAGCTTGTGAAAACTTTACCTCAGCTTTTAGAATAGATACTATAGTGGATACTACAGAAGCAACTACTACATATGATACCGTTTATTTAGTTGATACTTTGGTTTCTTTTACATTGAATGAATTAGATGACGCCTGGAAAGAAGATACTGTATCTTCTGATTCTGCTATTATCACAAATGAATTTGATAAATTAATTAGCAAATTAACAGAAAAAGATACAGCATTTGTTCAGGATTCCGCTTCAGATTATAAAAGCCATTCTTCTTTTCAAATTGAAATGGGGAACGCATTATTGAAACTTTCTGAATCTGAAGATGATACTTCTTATATTATTTTTGATAATAGCAGTAATTCCAATGAAAGTGATGTTATGTTATATTTTGCTGATTATATTGAAGTGAATCTTTGGTCTTCTTCTGGTAAAGTTATGCCTTATGAAAAAGATAGATTAGACCCTGAAACTGTTGCTTATTGTGATTTTATAAAAACTAAACTTTCTTTCCATGTGGAAGCTACACAATATATCATTCAGATTATCAGACATGATAAGACATTGAGTAATATCTTTTTAATGGTGTGTTTAAATAAAAATAATTAGCTTTACAGGAGATAAATGATGAAAAAGGTTGTTTTATTAATTCTTATATTTTCTATAGCTTTAAGTCTTACTACTGAAGCTAAGGAAAAGCTTGCACAGACTGGTATGCAGTTTTTAAGTGTTTCTACTGATTCTCGTGCTGCCGGTATGGGAGAAGCTGTTTCTACATTAAATCTTAAATCTACCTCTTTGTTTTTTAATCCTGCTGCAATGGCAAATTTAGGTGCTTTGTTTGACGTTACTTTTTCTCAGGTAGGATGGATAGCTGATATAAAAATAAATTCTTTTTCTGCTGCTTTTAGTCCTGCTAACGGTATGTATGGCGTTTTCGGCATTACTGTTACAAGTATTGATTACGGCGAAATTGAAGGTACAATGGTATGGTCTAACCCGCAAGGTTATATTGATACAGAAATTCTAAAACCTTCTGCTTTAGCTGTGGGACTTGGCTATGCTCGAGCTTTATCTGATAAATTCTCTATTGGCGGCCAGGTTAGAATGGTTAAAGAATATTTGGGCAAAAGTGTTGTTCCTATTGGTGAAACCGGTGATTATAAAGTAAAGAAAAATTTAGCAAATGCTGTTGCTTTTGATTTCGGTACATTATATAAGACAGGTTTCAAAAGTTTAACCATTGGTATGAATATCAGAAATTTTTCAAATGAAATTACCTACGAAGATGAAGGTTTTCAGTTGCCTTTGACTTTCAAAATCGGTATATCAATGAATCTTGTAGATCTTATGGATCAGGAAAAATATAAAGCTCATGAACTATATTTATCCATTGATGCAATACACCCGCGCTCTCATTCAGAACAATTAAATGTTGGTATGGAATACGGATTTTTAAAAACCTTCTATGCAAGATTTGGATATATGTATAATTATGACGAATATGGCATAACTTACGGTTTTGGTATTACAAAATTCGGAGTTTCCTTTGATTATAGTTATACTCCTTTTAAAACTTTTGATAATGTTCAGAGAATTACCGCTCGTTATTCATTTTAATTAAGGGAGTTTTTTATGAAGAATGTTTTTATAAAATTTTTATTAGTTATAACTTTAATTGTTCCTTTTGTTCTATTCACTAATTGTGAAAATAACGATATTCCAAAACCAATTTTTGATAAAGACCCGGGCGGACCAAATCCTTCTATTACATCGATCACACCTTCAGATAAAGCATTCTCAGGCATTACTGTTATTGAAATTGCCGGGGAAAATTTTAAAAATAATATTGAAGATAATTTCGTTTATTTTAATACTGAAAGTGGAACAGTTTTAGAAGCAAGTGAAAACTTGCTTAAAGTAAGAGTCCCAAATATAGTAAGTGATTCGGTTAAAATTAAAGTTGCAGTTTCCGGTGCTTACAATTTTGCTGTTTATGATAAAAAATTTGTATTAGAACCTGCTGCTATTAAGTATGGAAATTTCGGTCAGTATGATAAAATAAATGCTATTTGTATGGATAAAGATGAAAATCTTTATATTCATGAAGGTTCAAAAGATATTGTAAAATTCACTCCTGACGGGGAACTTTCAACCGCTATTACAACAGATGCTTCTGTTGTCAATTCCATGAAATTTGGGCCTTGTAATACAATCTATTACGTGAGAAAAAATAAATATCTATATGTTGCAAAGTTGGATGATGGCACAGTTGAAAAATTTGCTACACTTTCCGGAAGATTATATGATCTTGATTTTGATGAAAATGGTATAATTTATACTGCCGGTAGATCCAATATTTTATTCTCTGTAAAAAAAGATGGTTCTTTTATAGAAGCTGCTGATTATACAAAATTTTATATTTCTGCTGTACGTGTTTATAATGGTTATGTCTATGTTGCTGGTGAATATAAAGGAACTGATTCTTCTATTCCAAAAACTGGTATCTGGAGAAATAAGATTTTAGGTGACGGTGAACTTGGTGATAGAGAACTTGTGTTTGATTGGTATTCTTATGCCGGAGATAAAGGCATTTTAATTGCTTCTTTGACATTTGATAAAGATGGAAATATGTATGTTGGTGGTGATCGTGAAGTAACTATAACAGTTATTGATAAAAACGGCACTGCTTCTGTTTTGTATGAAGGTGTTATTCTGCCACCAGCTGTTAATATGATATGGGGTAATAGTAACTATATCTATTATTATCAAAAGGATTCAAGAAATAAAGATAATATTCAAATTACAAGAGTTACTGTTACTACAACAGGTGCCCCATATTATGGAAGAATTTTGCCCTGTAATTAGTTACTATCTGGGAATTTTTATGAACTGGGAATTTTTAAGAATTCAAAAAAGTTTTCTTTTTTGAAAGACGTTTTTTTACTTAATGTTGTTTAATTAAAAACTAAGATGGAGGGAGCCTTATGAAAAAAGCTCTGTTAGTTTTGTTGGTACTTTTTATCGGTGCAAGTTATTCCCTTGCAAAATGGGAATTTGAGGAAGATTTTTTCTATGCTACAAATCCTCATGGTGTTGTAGTTGATCCTGACGGTAAAATATGGATTATTACTTATAAGCAGAGTACTGATACTGTTTTCTTTACTGATCCTGCAGATACTATGTATATAAGACCTATTTATATTTTTAATCCTGATGGTAGCCAAGCAGATTTTTCTCCTCTTAAGTTTTATACTTATGAAGGACAAACCGATACAATGGATTATTACGGAAGAGGTATTACAAAAGATCAAAATGGAAATATCATCTTTACTGGAACTCGTTATTCTTCAAACAGGCCTGAACGTACTGAAAATGGTGGAAAAGATGGTGTAATTATGAGATTTGATTATAAAACAGGTGAGCTTCTTACAAGAAAAGTTTTACCTCCACCTCATTATCCAACAAGAGCAGCTGTTGATGAGAATGGATTTACTTACGTAGGTTATGTTGTTGCTGGCACTGCTCCTACTTATATTTTGGATGAAGATTTTGAGGTTTATAATTATGTAATTGAAGAAAATTCAAATTATATTGCAAGAGGTATGGCTGTAAGTCCTGATGGTAAAGATGTTTTTATTGGTACTATATATAGTTCTCCAATTAACGGTGTTCTACATTATCATTCTGATGATGGTCCTGATGGAACTTATGAATGTGTTGATACATTAGGTTCAGTTTTTCATTATGATAATGACGGCAATTTAGTAATGGATAAAGCAATGTGGGGACAATCTGTTGATTTTGGCCCTTATGGTGATAAAATGATGCTTTATGTTGGTACTTACTGGGATGTTAATGAAAATGATTTTAGAACATGGTATATTTTAGACCCTGAAAATAATTATGCAATTGTTGATAGTTTCGGTACTCCTGGAACTTTAGTTGATGGTGCAGTTCCAGTAGAAGATACTGCATATTTCCCACCAAAAGGTGACCAACTTTATGCCCCAAGATTTGCTGATTGGACTGCTGATGGAAAAACTATGTACACATGCGATTTTGATGGTAATGTTGTTAAAAAATGGGTGTGGGTTGAAACTGATGTAAAGGAAAATAAAGTTGTTGTAAACAAAAATTTTGATTTAGGACAGAACTATCCTAATCCTTTCAATCCTGAAACTGTTATTCCTTTCTCTTTAAAGAAAGAAGCTAAGGTTACATTGGCTGTATATGACTTAACAGGTAGAAAAGTTAAAACTTTAGTAAATAGTGTATATCCTGCTGGTAATCATAAAGTAACTTTCAAAGCTGATGGCATTGGCTCAGGTGTATATTTCTATAGATTGACTGTTGATAAGCAATCTATGGTTAAAACTATGGTTATCACAAAATAAAATTCCATATCAGGAGTATAAAAAATCAAGCCCTATGGGATTTTTTCCATAGGGCTTTTTTATTTATAAAAAGAGTTTCTTTTATTGTATTTTATTGTATTATTTACGGGAATACAGACTAAGTTATACCGGGCATTTTACGGTGGTAGGCGGATACTTTGGCAATAGGGATAAAATATTTTTTAATTTTTGGAATAAATTCTACGGCAATGATTAAAATATCATTTTAGCTTTAATTTATTATTTTTTTGCAATAATATTATATTGTTTGATTGCAAAATAGTTTTATTGAGAGAAAATGGTTTAGTTAATTTTTTAAGAGATATTTTTGCATATTTTTAAATTATTATTGTTTTAAGATTAAAATTGTTGGGGAAAATCAAATTTTCTGTTTAAATTATAGGGATTGAGGAGAACTCAGGCGTCTGTTTTTTTTCTGGTTTTATTCTGGGGATTTTTTTTAATTTGATAAAAATAATACATTAACCACAGAATCTATAGCAATATTGTTACTTTATTTTTTTAAAAAGTTATGGTGGTGTGCGCCCGTTTCCCGTCCTTTGTTCCTTGCTTGCGTGCCCTCGTGGTTTCTGTCCAATTGTTTTATTTTATGATTTTTTGCGTATATCTGTTTTTTATATACAACTGGAAATATTTTTATGGATAATTTTATATATTAAATATTAGAATATAAAAATTATTTTGTGATTAATTGGCGATTGTTTATGTTATATTGTTTGTGTATATAGGGGGGTAAGTGATTTTAAAATTGATTCCCTCAAATTCACTGTAACAAAATATGCAAGATGTTTAATATAACTTGTTATATGTTAAAAATAGGCTATCCTTCAGGGGGTATATCCTATGAATGATTATTAATATATTTTTTATGATATTTTTGAAAAATTTGTTTTTATTTTTGAGATTTGCATCAGATTAAAAAAAAATTGTAAAATTTTTTTATTGGGGAAAAAAATAAAAATATGAGTCGAAAAAGACACAAAAATAATAGTTTTGAGATTTTTTTTGCACATTTTTGGAGTTATGTTTTAATGTAGAAAATCCTTTTACATTATAATAATCGGCATAACTGCTTGAAAATTAATAGGAAAAAATATTATATTTTTTTTAGATTTATTTTAAAAATTGGCATATTTATAGCATACTATAAAGAAGCGCCGGCAAAAATGAAAAAAATTTTTGCTTGACAAATAAAAGAAGAATGATTAAATTTTAAATGAATTTTTCGGCTAAAAGCAAGCAAGCCGGCAAAACAGATAGAGTATAAACTATCAAACGAAAGGAGGGTGATTGGGAACAAAAAGCTCAGCTGTGAGAGGCATCTATTGTGGTTTCGTTTCGAGTTTGTCGAGTTTTGTGACAAGCCCGAAGAGATGTTTAACTAAACGTAAGGAGGAAAATGTGAGTAAAAAATTTGGATGGAGCTTGATCATCTTTGTGATGATTTTTGCTTTTGCAAGTATGTCTTTTGCAGCTCCAAGGCCAAATAATGCAGGTTCAGGTAGCAAATTAAAATCATTGACCGGTACTAACTGGTTTTATGCTGCCGCTCATAACCTGGTTTATTGGAAAGTAGATGGTAGCACATTTCATGCTAATGGTGATAGTGCATGGATGACCGGTTCAACAGATGATAGTCTCGTTGAGATCCCATCAAGATATACATGGGGTATAGATGGTAGTAAAGAATATGTTGCTGATGTTACAAATAAGATTCGTACTACTGCTAACCATATTAATTCTTTAGGTGATGGAATGTATATTATTGGGCAGAACGCTAATGCTGTTCCTGTTGTTAAAGTAGACCTTGCCCATAATACAGATAATATCCATATATATGGTATGACAGTTACCATTTTCGGTAATTCTGAATTTAACCCTTATGAAGATTTGATGCCTGTTGATACTACATATTCTTCAGGTTTACAAATCTGGGCTGAAAATGCTACAGGTATTAGTGGT
>CAYLKS010000004.1:82259-84998 GCA_964384205.1 uncultured bacterium
CCATATAGGATTTTGGATGCTAATAGTTATGCTGCGTCAGCGTCAGTTCACGGAACTTGGGATGGCGGTCTTATTAAAATCAAAAAATCAATGTTGTTAAGACCAAGATATCTTGGTGGCGATTACACCAAAAATGGTAATACAGCTTTAGGTTCTGAAGCATCATGGGCAGGTAATACTGGTTATAATGATGAACCTGCTTTGTGGGATGTTCCTGGTATTATCCATGGTTGGACAGCTGAATATGGTCCTGTTGCGGGTGTAGTAGAACCAAAAGTTGCGGAAGCTTTTAAAACTGGTGATAGAAGTGATATAACAGTTGCTGCGACTGATTCTTTAGCATATTATAGTGTTCAAGAAACACATGAGTTAGGTTATCCATATACATCAGATAGTTTACAACCTATTGTTTTTGTAGTTAGAGATTTGGATAATTGTTTAAATTGGGATAGTGTATATTTAGAAATTGATACATCAGGTGATGGTGTAACTGATTTTTATGTAGGTATTGATTCTATTAGAGTTCGTAATAATGGCGCTCTTGTAGATGAAGATGTATATACTGATGCTACAGTAAGAAGTGCTATTAATTTTTCAGGAACTAATGCGCATCCTTATAGTCATGCTAATAATGGTGTTGGTAAGCCTTATTTTGACGGATTGACAATTGTTGTTGATACTGCACTAAACTGTGAAGATACAGTATATTTTAGTTTTCTTGATGATGCTACAAGAACTCCTCCAGCAACAGCCTGGAAAGATGGACAGATTGTAACTGCTACTTTAAGAGCAAGAGATAAAGGTAATAATCCATTATTTAGAAATTATCAGGGACCAAATTCTTCTTATCCAGCAGATCCTGAGTTAGCTTGGGTAACAGAAGGAGAATTAAAGGTAAGATTTGCACTTGATTTATCTGCTCCTATTGCAAAAATGACTTGTCCTGAATATGTTGATAGACCTACTAATAATACAAATCCAATTAGAGTGGCAAAAGGTACTGAAAGTACATTAAGTCTTAAGGTTTATATAAAAGATGCATTTTTAGTTGATTCTTCTGATGAAGCAACTAAATTTGCAAACTTAAATGGTGAAGATCATGTATCTGGCGCAGGAGATAATCCTTTATATGTACATGATGGTGGTCAACATGCTCCTGCTTATGCGAATTTAAATTATACAGTAGCTCCTGGTACAGGTTTTGATCCTACTAATTTTGCTATTGTTATTACACAATGGCAATGTGGTGATAATGATTTTAACCCTGCTAATTATTCATGGGGTACTGGTAATGCTGATGGCGTTAATGGTGCTAAAGTATGGAATAATGATGCTCAATGGGTTATAACAGATACAAGTGCAACCTATGTTCATTGGACACGAGATAGTGATCATCCTCAAAATGGTATTTTAGAAATTGATGTTAAACAATTACCTGGTATTGCAATTGCTGATGGTGATGTTTATTTAGTAGAAATCGTTGATGCTGCTACATTAGTAAATACTATTGCAGGTGGCGATTATAGTGATGGTTTGCATGATAGTCCTCATATAAGATGGACTTCTGCTTATTCTCCAAGAACTCAATTTGCAAGTGCTGCAAATGAAGATTTTCATCATGATAATACAGGTGCTCATCATATTACCTCCAGATTTGATTTTACAGATGCTGATGTTGCAAGCTTAAATAACTATGCTTTTGCATGGGCTAACCCTAATAAACATTTTTCAAGAGATGATGAAACAGATTCTGATAATAGTGGTGCGCACACTGCTCCAGATTATGATTATGGTGCAGGTGCTGATTATTATGCTACAGATACATTAGGTTGGTTCTATATTGACCAAAAAGGACCAATTGTAGATGTTGATGCTGTATATCCTCAAATGAGAAGAGATAATGGTAATTATGATAATAGAGATAATTTATTTTCATATACATCTGATCCTTATCAAGTAATTACTATTGATTTGGCAGATTTAAGTTGTTCTAACTATGCTGATAGCTTTGCTGCAGGCATGGATGTAAGTACAATTGTATTAAATATCAAAGTTACCAGCGTTGATGGAAATTATCATCCTTATTTTGGACCTAATGGTAAAGATTTTACAGTTTCTAATGGTGGCATTGTTGCAGCATCTTCTGGTGCAGAAGATGTGCCTTGTTTTTATGTAGATGATCCTACTAATACTAATAATAATGCTGCAGTAATAAGCGGTATTGCTGGCGCTGGTTTACGTGCAATAGATCCTGCTACAAGATTGATTTTCGATCCAAGATTAGGACCAAAAGATACACAAAACTTATTAGGTTTTGGTACTGATGAACCTGCATATAGGTTCCGTGATGGTGATAAAGTTTGTGTAACTGTTTATGCAAGAGATGTTGCAAATGGTGGTTGTGAAGAAACTTTAGGCAATGAAATTGAAAATGATGATTATGCTGATGACGGCGCTACAGTTGCTGATGCTCATTTATTTAAATATCAATTCATGGTTGATACAAAAGAACCTGAATTAAGTATAAGTACAGAAGATGATGGTTGTAATAATGTTAAAGCAACTATCGAAATTCAGGATTTTGTAAGAGATGCGGCAACTACTAATGCATGCTCAACATGCGTAGCTGGCGCTGATTCTGTATTTGTAGAAATTAAACATTGGGATTATGATGAGAGTGCTGGTGATTTAGTTGCTACTCCTACTATTTACAGATTCGCAATAGGTCCTGAAGATGCT
>CAYLKS010000004.1:85098-105581 GCA_964384205.1 uncultured bacterium
GTAAATATTTCTTTTAGCTGTGGTGCTTTTAATGATGGTGATTCTATTGAGATTAAAGCATGGGGTAGAGATGCTATTGATGTGCCTTGGTATCCTTTAACCAATACTAATTACTGGGATGTTTTTGATTATAATCAATTAGCATCTATTGACCATCAATCACAAGGTTATGCTACTGGTGATTACAATTTTAGAAAGGATTTCGAACATCCAAATATGGACTTAGATTCATCAGATGCTGTTGATACAACTACTACAACATACAGTTTCTTCTATTCACATGATCCTTCTTCATTCTGGTGGACATCATGGGATTGGAGAACTGATGATGGTAATGGAGAATCTTCTACAGCTAATGATGATAAATATGCTTTCAAATATATCCATTGGTTAAATCAGGCTCCATGGTATTATGATAAAATATCAAGAGCTGAAGGTTATGGCGATCAAACAGCGCTTCCTAATGATGAGACTAATAATAATGCATGGGATGCTGATAATGATGCAAATAACTTAGATGAAGATGTAAATTGGTACACAGCAGGTGGTGCTAATCAATACGATCAGAATGATGATGATTGGACAGATTTAGATTCAATTAATGTTGCAAATAATGTTCATCATAACTGGGCTAAACCTGTATCAACAAGTTATAGATTTGCAAGTGGTGCAACAATTACATCTGTAAGTGATATTGATGCATCATCTTTAGTTGGTACAACAACATGGTCATGGCCATATGGTCATGAAAATACTGACCCAGGGGTTGCTTCACCTTCTGCAACTAATAGCAATGGTGATGTAATTGCAAATTATAGAACAGGTCTTAAGACAAGTTTAACAGTAAACTTTTCATCATGTGATCAGTTCTATTATTGCAGTGATGTAGCAGATACAACAGTTGGTTTTGCAATGGAAGTTTATGACAAAGATGGCAATATTAAATGGTACTGGCCATTTAAGATGGAAGATAATAGATACAACAATGGAAATACTTTTGCAGGCTGGGATACAGCTTTTGCAACAGATAAAGCAGCATTATCTGAAAATGGTCCTGTACAGTACGGCTGGTGGGATTGTGATTGTCCATCATGTAATGGTATTGATTGGCAGAATGTAAATGCTTTAAGTGGTTCTGGTTGTCAGTCATATACTGCTACTTTGTTCGTAGATTTCAATAAATTAGAAACTTATGATGTAAATGGTAATTACTTCCAGATTAATGAAAATGCGTTTGCAGATGGTGATAGTGTAGTTGTTTATACATTTACAAGAACACAGGGTGCTGATGATCAGTATTCAGGTGATGATCATATTGTAAAGAATAGCTGGTATTATTTAATTGATAAACAAGGGCCTACATTTGAAATTGCTGATATTGAAATTTATGTACCAAAAGAACCTGGCACTGTTGGTTCAGATGTTGTAGCAAAAGGTGATTTCAACAATAAGTTAGAAGCAAGAGTAAACGACATTGTTAGAGTAAAAGTTGCTAATGCAATGGATGATACAACATCAAGAAAATCTAATGGTGGCGACTATGCACAAAGAAGTGTTGGTCTTGCTGCAAATACAAATGATATTGGAGGAATTTCAGCTACTAATGAAACAGCAGTAGGTGGTACAAATCCTACTAATGTTGCTACTACTTACGGTAATACTAATGTTGATGATTATGTATATCAATTAGAAGGTGTAGATAGCACATATTATGCAGCAGTTCAGATTAATGATAATAGAACTAATGTAAGAGAATACACAACAACAATTCAAGTAACATTACGAGATAAATTAGGTAATGTAACAAATAAGACCACAACAGTAGTAGTTGATAATAATGAACCTGGATTGATGTGGAATTACTGTGATAATAAATTAAATGCATTACCTTATGATGAAGATGGTGATGGTACAATTGGTGATGATGAATATTTCTTAGGTTACTGGTTGAATAAAGAAGATGGCACATCATACGTAACAGATGTTGATGATGTAGTAGATACAAATGGTATCACATTATATCAGGATGCGCAGAATCCAACAGCAAAATGGAACGAGATTTCTGATGATGTAATTGAAATGGTTGGTCATGTAGCAGGCCAGGACAGATCAGAAAAGATTGAATTATGTAATGGTCAGTTATACATTTTAATTAACTTCAATGACTTAATGTACACAGGCGCAGAAAATGGCCAGACATTTACATCAACAGGTCAGGTATTTATTAAACCAGAAAATGGTTCTGCAAGACCTGTTCAAGCAGTTTCTTCTGAAGATATTTACAGAATAGTTGAAAAGTTACAATATTTTGCAAATAACCCAACAATGGCTCCTTCTGTTGATTCAAAAGCTCATAAAGCAACAGCAAAGACAGCTACTAAAGATGGTTGGGTTGATGAAAATACATGGTTAGGTCAGGTTTACATTGGCGCAAATTCTGAATGGGATGGCGATGCTACTATCGGTGTTGTAGGTTTCTATGATAAAGCTGGAAACAAGATGGATGCAGACACTGCTTGCTTTAAAGTATCCTTTACAACAACAGATGGTATTGTAGCATTAGTATCACCAAAAGAAGGTGATTCTACAAATGTTCCATTCGAATATTTAACAGCAACAGTACAAAACTTAACTTCAATCAATACATTACAATGGTATTATAAGATTGAAAAAGCAGCTTATGCTGATGAAGACACTTATGATGAAGTTGCTGTAAATACTATCAATAATATTGATGAGTTCAGCACAACAACAAAGCCTGCTTCAAATGATGATGCTCCATACTTAACAACTAATGGTTCAGATATTGAAACTACTTATGTATATTTTGATGCTAAAGCAGCAGATGAAGATAATTTTGCAACAAGAAAAGACATCAAATTTAGAGTAGTAATTAAAGGCGCATCAGCTTGTGTTGATTCAATGAGTGATGAAGTTGGCAATATTGAAGTTGATTATGAAGCTCCACAAGTTGAAGTTGATTGTGATAATATTATGAGAGATGCATCAGCTAATTACGAAAAAGTATTATTAGCTGGCACATACTTTGATGATGTTACTAACTACTATGATATTACAGATGAAACACAAGCAGCATTAGCAAAAGCAGAAATTTCTTCTGTAGAATGGCAGGTATGGGATGTTACTCCTGATCCAGCAACAGAAAATTGGGTAACAATTACACCTAATGCAGTAACAACAGTTGATGGTAATGAAGTAACAGAAATTACACCTGAAAATGCTAATAGCTTGGTATTCATTCCAGATTCAATGAGTATCAACAAATATGACAGCTTGCAATTCAGATTAATCGCAGTAGATAATATGGGTAATGCAGATACATCAGAGGCATGTGCGGTTGAACAAATCGTTAAATTGCCTATGATGCTTGCAAGAGGTGATAATAGAGATAATGCATTAATGTCAGTAGGTTTTGGTGGCGGATTAGACACAAGATCTTTCTGGCCAACATACTTCACATTAGATAATCCTTTATCATACACAGTTGATGGTAAGGTTTATACAATAGATAGCTTACAGGTAACTACATTCACACATTATAACTTATCAGATCAGAATCCAGATGTTAATGATCCATTTGGAAGAAACTTCACATCTGGTATCAGAGAATATCCTGGTGATTCAGTATATGTAGTTGCTTACGACTTAGGTTCATTAATAAAAGATGATGCTGAAGTATACTTCTTGATCGAAGGTGCAAACAATGCTAATGGAGTTTATGAAGCTTCTAATGCATTATTTGCAAATGGTGAAAACAAAGAACAATTCTTAGCAGCTGAAAAAGTAACCATAGGTGATGATGAGGTTTGGGTTGCTAAATGGTTTATCGAAGATGAAAATGCAAAACAGGATGGTGTAGTAAGAGTTAAGATCGTTGTAAAAGAAGATGACGGTTCTGGCTCTTATGTTGTTAATGATAAATTAACAGATTATCAGTGGTTTGCATTAGATACAGAAGATCCTGATTTTGATGTAACTTACACAGATGCAGACGGAAATGCTTTACCAACAGCTAAGGTTGTATCTGATGTAGTAAATACAGAAGATACTGGTAATGGTACTGTACAGAAGACATTAGTATCTGCAGGTGGCGATGTTTTCGTAACAAACGCTCAGAAGATTAAAGCAATGATTAATGTAAATCAAACAGTATTCAATACTGATGAAAATGGTAATGTAGCTGAATTAGAAGGTAAAGCAAGATTATGGGCACACATTAATGTTGATTTTGAAGCTCCAACAGCTAATAATAGCAGAACATCTGATGAAGTATTTGCAAAATACTTTGTAGATGAAAATATGCCACAAACTTTCAAAGCTGTAGGTAACTGGCTTGATCCAGAAGTTGCAAAGACTTATGTATTTGAAACTGAAATTAAAGATGGTTCTACAAATACATCTGGCTTTGCATGGTTGAAGATTGAAACCAGAGACGCAGCTGGTAACTACACAAGAGATTGGTCAACAGATGAATGCACAGGTTTGGTAGTTTACATTGATACTAAAGCTCCATCTGCTCCTGATGCATCTAAATTAGGTGCAATACCTGTATCAAGCGAAGGTTCAACAGCTGCAGCAAATACAGGTTTAGGTTCAGATAGAAATAGAGTAAAAGCAATGGCTGACGGCGACTCATACAAGATTTTCGGTTTTGCAGGTGCTGCAATTGATGATAGCTGGCCAGCAGAATTAGTAGCTGAAGGTAATTTACCAACAGTTAAAGTATGTGATAAAGACGGAAATGTTTTAGGCACAACTACTGCTAAGACTAATGGTAGCTTTACAGTTGTTGTAACAGAATTACCAGAAGATTCTATCTTCTACGTAAAAGTAGTTGATCTTGCTGGTAATGAATCAGCTGCTACAGCAGTTAAATTACAACAACCTGTTACTGTTACTGTTAACTTGAACAGTGGCTGGAATCTCTTCAGTGTAAATGTTAAAGGTGGAAAATTAGAAGAAGTATTAGGACAGAGTGTAAACAGCACAGTCTTAAGCAACTTACAGTATGTATACACAGTATTAAGAGATGGTTCATCTGCATTGTATTCAGGTGAAGAGTTGGATGCTATTATAGCAGCTGGTGACACTACAGAAGTAGAACTCAACTCTGATGATGTATTAGCATACTGGATCAATGTATTACAACCATGTAACTTAACAGTTACAGGTATTCCAATTGATCCAGAAACTGAGATTACATTAAATTCTGGTTGGAACTTTGTAGGTTACTTACCAGAAAATAATGCTAAGATCAGTGAAGCTATTGCATCAGGCTTGGATAATGTAGAAGCTATCGCTTATGATGGCGGAAGAACAGATGTTGTTAATGGTGTTCCAACAAATGATTTCATGATGTATACTGGTAAAGGTTACTTATTCAAAGTAGCTGAAGGTGCAGAGGCAACTATAGTTTACAATCCTGACGCAGGTACAGGCAGTAAATTAGCAAAAGCACAACCACCAGTAGATGATCCAGAAGTATCCAAATCAAGAGTATTCCAGTTCTACACAGGTAAAATCACATTCGAAGGCAAACCAGCTGTAGAAGGTGATGTTGTTAAAGTATACGACGAAAACGGCGTATTATGCGGTAAAGGTACTGTTGAAAAAGACGGTAGCTACAATATCGTTGTATACGGAGACGACAACTTAACTAAAGAAGATGAAGGTGCTACAAGTAATGGTAAGCTTATCTTCAAGATTAATGATCAGTATGAAGCAGTAGCTGATAATTCAGTATTTGCTGGTGATTACAGATTAGAAAAAATGAATCTTGATGTAAGAAGACCATTACCAAAGACTTACTCACTCAGTCAGAACGTACCTAACCCATTCAACCCAACAACTGCTATTACTTACACCTTACCAGAAGAATCTAAAGTTGAACTTGTGATCTACAACACATTAGGTCAGAAAGTTAGAACTTTAGTAAATGGTAAGCAGAAAGCAGGTGTTCATAAGGTTGTATGGAATGGTAAGAATGATGATGGTGAAAAAGTAGCATCTGGTGTATACTTCTACAAAATCAAAGCTGGTAAGTTCGAAGATACTAAACAGATGATTATGGTTAAGTAGTTATTCCTATAGACGAAGCTCCCATCCGGAAGAGGATGGGGGCTTCCTGAGGGTGATGGATAATTGTCATCCTCAGGAAGCCTTGAGATTGCTGGTGTGAAGGCAATGTTAAAAAAAAATAAAAATGGAGGAAAACAAATGAAGAAGTTTTTGAGTGCTTTGTTTATTTTGGTATTTGTAGCAACAGTTAGTTTTGCGCAGGTGAAAGTTTTGTATATTCAGGGTACAGAGAGTATGTATGATGTTAGCAAGATTGCTCCGGGTAAAGTTGTTGTTGCTTATAACCAATTGGGTATTAAATTAGCTGAGACAACAGTGCAGAATTATGGAGAGTACACATTGACATTATATCAGGCAGATCCTGAAAAGGGAACTTATGGATATTTGCCAGATGATACTATTAGATTATATGTAGATGGTATAGAAGTTAAATCAAAAGATGAAAATACATATACTTATCCAATTATACCGGGGGATAATTCTCTTATTAATTTTGAATTTGTAGTAGTTGGTAAAGAAATAACTAAGACTTATGTAATGAATTATTTTAAGAGTGAAAATACATTTTTAAATGGAGGCAAAGCACCAGTTGGAACAAAAGTATCTGTTTATATGGAAAATGGTAAGAAAGTAGGTGAAGGAGAATGTAATGATAATGGATCATTTAATATAACAGTATATGGTGATGATCCATTGACTGCTGATTTTAAAGAAGGTCCAGTAAAAGGTGAAAAATTATATTTTTACTTAGATGGAGTATTAGCAAAAGTAATAGGTGGGGATGATACATTTGGAGATAATTATGATGAGAAGACAGTAGATTTATATGCATCTACTGCAAGAGCATCAAGTCCATTATGGTGTAATTATGCGGGAGTTGTATATATTAATGGTGAGATGGCAGAGCCAGGTACAGTAATTAAAGTAGTTGATAAAGATGGTATTATATGTGGTGGTCCTTATGTTTTAAATAGTTATGGAAATTTTGATATAATGGTATCAGGTGATGATTCTAATACCAGTATGGTATTGAATGATATTGAAGTATTAGATGAAGGTGCAGATTTAGGTGAGACAGTTACTTTTTATATTAAGCCTGTGGAAGGTAGAGATTATTTAGAAGCAACAGCAGAACCTGCTGATCATAAATTTGAGAATCAAGGTTCAATTAGTGGTTTGAAATTATCAGTAGAATATGGTAATAAAATAGTTGAAACATCTAAATTTTGTGATTTTGTAAGTAGCGATAGTAAGATAAATGGATTGTTATTACCGCCATCTACAGTTGTAAAGGCTTATGCATTTGTAAATGGTAAATTAGTATTATGTGGAGAAACTACAGTTTCTGAATATGGTTCTTTTTCATTAAGAGTATATGGTGATGATGAAAACACAGAATATATTGAAGGTCCAACAGCAAATGGTGAGAAGGTTTATTTTACAATTAATGATATGCCTGCAAATATTGAAAAAGGTGATAATACTTTTGAAGAATTAGGTAGTAAAAATATAACTTTATATATTCCAGTTGAAGTTGTTGCTCCGATGAATGTAACAGCAGAAGATTTAGCTGATGAGCCAAAGATCAAAGTTACATGGGATGCTGTTGATGATGTTAATTTGAAGGAATATAAAGTTTATAGAAAAGTTAATGGAGGAGATGCTGAATTTTTAACAACAACAACAGAAACAGAATATTTAGATGCAAATATTGAAGATGGTCAGAAATATGAATATGGTGTATCTGCAGTTAATATTTATGGTACAGAAAGCGATATTTCATGGTCATCTGAAGTTACAGCGGTAGATGTAGTTGAAAATACAAATATCAATAAGAAATTTGATTTAGGTCAGAATTATCCTAATCCATTTAATAGTATGACAGTGATTCCTTTCTCATTAAATGAGAGCAAAAAAGTTAGCATTAAAATTTATAATGTATTAGGTCAGGAAGTTAGAACTTTGGTTAATAATAAAATATTTGATTCAGGTTCTCATAAGGTTACATGGAATGGTAAAGATAATAATGGAAAATCAGTTCCAACTGGTGTTTATTACTATAGATTAGAATCTAAAGATAATGTAATGATTAAGAAAATGATTTATATGAAATAGTATAGAGTAACAGTATAATAAAAAAGCCCTATGGTATTATTTCCATAGGGCTTTTATTATTTTTAGAGATTAAGATATTTAGTGGGGATTGTGAGGATAATGTATTTTTTAATAAATAATTATGTTTACTTGAAATACTAAAAATATGGCTTGACAAAAGTTAAAAAATTTTTAAATTTAACTTGCAATGGATGAGATAAAAAAAAAAATAGAAAACTTAAGAAAAGAGATTGAATATCATCAGAGGTTATATTATTCTGGCAGACCTGAGATATCAGATAAAGAATTTGATAAATTATTCGATCAATTATTGTATCTTGAGGAGAAATATCCAGAATATAAAGATGTTAATTCTCCTACTGCAAGGGTTGGTTCTGATTTAGATACATCATTATCAACAGTTGAACATAAAATACCAGTTTTATCTCTTGATAAATGTTATTCTATAGAGGAATTAAATTCTTTTTTGTATAGAACTGCACAGAAAGTAACCAGAAAGTTTGATATTTCTGTAGAGCAAAAAATAGACGGTATTACGCTGGTTTTATATTATGAGAAGGGTAAGCTTGCTTATGCTGTTACAAGAGGAAATGGTTTTATTGGCAATGACGTAACATTAAATGCAAGAACCATTAAAGATATACCGTTGGTTTTGCCAATTGATGATGATGTGACGGTTAGGGGAGAGGTTTATATAAAAAAGAATGATTTTTTAGAAATAAAGAATAGATTTGCGGAATTGGAATATGCGAATCCGAGGAATTTAACTGCTGGTATAATAAGAAGAAAAAAATCGAAAGAAGTGGCGCAGTATCCATTGCATTATTTTGCTTATGAGGGTATTTTTAGTAATTTGGGTATAAAATCATATAAAAAAGTATTAGAAGTTTTGCATTCTTATGGTTTTGTTATTAATAAATATACAAAATTTTTTAATATTAGTGAAAGGGATAGGATAGCTTCGTATATTAAGGATCAGATGAAGATCAGGGATAAGTTGGAATATGAAATTGATGGATTAGTTATAAAAGTAGATGATCTGGAATTGAGGGAGCAATTAGGCTATACAGGGCATCATCCGAGATGGGCAATAGCATATAAATTTGAAGCGCCTTTTGCAACAACAATAGTTGAGGATATTATTTTTCAGGTTGGTAGAGGAGGGAGGATTACACCGGTTGCGATTTTAAAGCCGGTTTATCTCTCAGGATCGACTATATCAAGGGCGACATTACATAATGAAGATTATATAAATATGCTTGAGATAGGAATTGGGGATAAGGTTAGTATATCGAAGAGAGGAGATGTTATTCCTGCTGTGGAAGAAGTGTTTGAAAAAAATCCAGAGAATTATAATATTGTGCAGTTTCCTGAAAATTGTCCTTCTTGTGGTTCGCGACTTGTTAAGGATGGAGCACATCATTTTTGTATGAATAAAGATTGTCCTGGTAAAAGATTGAATCAGTTGATTTTTTTTGCAAGTAAGGGGATGATGGATATTCAGGGGCTTGGAGAAAAAACAATAGAATTATTATTTAAAGAAGGTTTGATAAAAAATATACCTGATTTATATACTTTTGATTATAGAAAGTTAAAAGATTTTGAAGGATTTAAGGATAAAAAAATCAATAATATAATAGAATCTATAGAGAAAAGTAAGAAAGCACCTTTTAAAGTGGTTCTTGCAGCACTTGGTTTTAAGGATTTAGGGCCTAAGGTAGTGGAATTGTTGATTGAAGCTGGATTTGATTCTATTGATAAGTTAATAGAAGTTGCTAAAAATAGAGATTATGAGAAGTTGATTAATATTAATGGTATAGGCGATAAATTGGCAGAGCAGATAATTAATGTTTTTTCGGATAAAGGGAATATAGAATTATTTAATAAATTAAAAGAGCTTGGATTGAATATGTCAGAAGAAGAGCATGGTAAAGAAGATGATAAAGTAGAAAAAGTTTTTGAGGGAACGCAGTGGGTTATAACAGGGAGTTTTTCTAATTTTAAACCGCGTGAATTGGCAGCGGAGGAAATTAGAAAAAGAGGAGGCAAAGTTACAAGCACAGTAACTTCAAGGACTACATATCTTTTAGTTGGTGAAAATCCGGGTAGTAAATTAGAAAAAGCAAGAAAGCTGGGAGTAAAAATTGTTAATGAGGAAGAATTTTTAAATATGTTAAAGGAGAATTGGAAAGAATGATAGAAATAGAGTTAATAAGAAATTTTTCAATAATTGCGCATATAGACCATGGGAAATCTACATTAGCGGATAGGTTGCTTGAATATACTCATACTGTATCAGAAAGAGAGTTGAAAAATCAAATACTGGATGATATGGATTTGGAAAGAGAAAGAGGGATTACAATAAAGTCTCATGCTATTAGAATGGAATATAATTATGATGGCAAAATTTATATATTAAATTTAATAGATACACCGGGCCATGTTGATTTTTCGTATGAAGTTAGTCGGGCTCTTGCGGCGTGCGAAGGTGTTTTATTAGTTGTTGATGCTACACAGGGTGTTGAAGCACAGACAATAAGCACATTATATCAGGCATTAGAACATGATTTGCATATTATACCTGTTATAAATAAAATTGATTTGCAGGGAGCGCAGATAGAAGAGGTTAAGCATCAATTAATAGATCTTCTGGGATGTAGTGAGAGTGAAATTATTTTAGTGAGCGCAAAAACAGGGGTTGGAATTGATAGGTTATTGGAAGAAATTGTGGTGACGATCCCCCCCCCAACAGGAGAGATTGATGCGCCGCTTCAGGCATTAATTTTTGATTCAGTTTTTGATAATTATAGAGGAGCGATTCCGTATGTTAGGATTTTTAATGGAGAGGTGAAGGCTGGAGATAGAATAGTTATGTTTTCAAATAATATGGAATATGAAGTTGGGGAGGTTGGTTATTTAAGATTGAAGAAGACACCTACTGAAAAATTAATGGCAGGAGAGGTTGGCTATATAGTTGCTAATATAAAAGATATAGCTAATACCAGAGTTGGAGATACAATAACAATGGTTAATAAGCGGGCAGAAAAGCCGTTGCCAGGATATAGGCCTGCTAAATCTATGGTATTTGCAGGGATTTTCCCTGTTGTTAGTGAGGAATATGAACTGCTTAAGGAGACATTGGAAAAACTTAGGTTAAATGATGCTTCATTAGTATATGAACCAGAAACATCTCAGGCTTTAGGGTTTGGTTTCAGGTGCGGTTTTCTTGGATTGCTTCATATGGAAATTGTGCAGGAGCGACTTTCCAGAGAATATAATATGGAAATTATTACTACAGTTCCAAATGTTGAATATATAGTTTATACAAAAAAAGGAGAGAAGATAGTAATAGATAATCCAGCAGATTTACCGGATCCGATTAATATTGAGAGAATAGAGGAACCGTATATTAGTGCGCAGATAATAACACCGTCTGAATTTATTGGAAATATAATGAAATTGAGTAATGAGAGAAGAGGAATTCATAAGAGCATGGAATATATTGATAGCAATAGGGTTGATATAAAATTTGAATTTCCTTTGAGTGAGGTAGTATTTGATTTTTATGATAAATTGAAGACTATTTCTAAGGGATATGCTTCATTTGATTATGAATTTTTGGAATATAGGGCATCGAAATTACATAAATTGGATATTTTGATAAATGGAGAACCAGTTGATGCTTTATCTATGATTGTACATGCTGATAAGGCATATTTTTGGGGAAGAAAATTGGTGCAGAAATTGAGGAAATTAATCCCGAGACAGCTTTTTGAAGTAGTTATTCAAGCGGCTATTGGTTCGAAAGTTATTGCAAGAGATTCGGTAAAAGCTTTGAGAAAGAATGTGCTGGCAAAATGTTATGGTGGGGATATTACAAGAAAAAGGAAATTATTAGAGAAACAAAAAGAGGGTAAAAAACGTATGAAAAGAGTGGGAAAGGTGGAAATTCCTCAAGAAGCCTTTCTTGCTGTTTTAAGTGTTCACGATGATAATTGAATATAAATAAAGGAGAAGATTAATGGATTGGAAAACGTTAAAAAAGAAATTAATAAAAGAACCGGATCCAAAGAAAAAGAATATGACATTTAAGGAAAAGGTTATAGATAATATAAAAGGATTCGGTTGGGCTTTAATAGTTGCTTTGCTTATTAAAACTTTTATAATTGAGGCGACAACAGTTCCAACAGGAAGTATGGAAGATACAATTTTACCGGGAGATTTTCTTTTTATCAATAAATTTATTTATGGAGCAACAGTTCCATTTATAAATAAAAAATTACCTTCATTAAGAAAACCCAGAAGAGGAGATATTGTAGTATTTAAATACCCGGTAGATCCGTCTTTGAATTTTGTAAAAAGATGTGTTGCAGTTGGTGGGGATACTGTTCAGGTAATTAATAAAAATCTTTATATAAATGGTAAATTTGTTCCTTTGCCGAGATATGGTAAACATTCTGATAATAGAATTTATCCGGCAGAGGTAACTCCGAGAGATAATTTTGGACCTTTTGTTGTTCCGGCAAATCATTATTTTATGATGGGTGATAATAGGGATAATAGTAATGATAGTAGATTCTGGGGACCTGTACCTGATAGTTTGATTAGAGGAGAAGCATTAATTATTTATTGGTCATGGAATAAAGAAATACCTTTTTGGGAACCTATTAGAAAAGTTTCTTCTATTAGATGGCGAAGAATCGGTAAATTTGTGCATTGAAGAAAAAACTTTTTCTATATATACATATTCCTTTTTGTTCAGTAAAGTGTGGTTATTGCCATTTTTATTCTATTGATAAAAATATTAATTTATATTTTGAGGCATATTATAATGCACTAATAAAGCAGATAAATTATTATAAGACAAATTTTGATTTAGATAGTTTTTCTTTAAAATCAATTTATTTTGGGGGAGGCACTCCCTCTCTTTTCCCTGTAAAATATATTTTTAAATTGATAGATTATATTTTTAATGTTTTTTACATAGATAATAATATAGAAATTACACTTGAAGCAAATCCTGAAACATTAACATTAAATAAGGTTTTGGAGTATAAGAAAATTGGGATAGGGCGGATTAGTATAGGCATTCAGTCTTTTGTTGAAAGATTTAGAAAAATTTTGAGTAGAAATTCAAGTAATTCTGCAATTTTTAGTAGTATTTATTTAGTTAGGAAGTATTTTGAAAATTTTAATATTGATTTGATTTATAGTATTCCTTTTCAGAATACAGAAGATTTAGAGAAGGAATTTTTATTTATAGATAAAATTGAGCCGCCTCATATTTCTTATTATGGGTTGATATATGATAATGATACAAAATTTTATAAAAGATATCAGAGATTTTTTGAAGATTTGCAGTATGAACAAAAATTTTCTGATTTGTATTTGAATATTTGTTCTTTTTTAGAAAGTAGGGGATATGCGCATTATGAAATTTCTAATTTTGCAAAATCAGGTTTTGAAAGTAAGCATAATATAGCGTATTGGGAATTTTATGAATACATTGGGCTTGGTGCTTCTGCATCATCATTTTTTTATAATAAAAGATATAAAAATCAGGTTAATATTATAAATTTTTTAAAGTATCCTTTATTATTTATAGAAGATATTCATAATAATGAAGATTTTTTATTAGAGAAAATATTTTTATCATTAAGATATTATAAAGGGCTTGATTTAGATAAATTCAAGATTAAAGATTTTGTATTGGAGAATATTCCTAAACAATATTTTCAGATAGATGGGAGATTTTTAAAGTTAACGAATAAAGGCTATTTAGTATCTGATGAAATTTCTATAATGATTTTTAATTATATTATTGATAATAATAATAAGGATTATTTTTTAGATATAATAACCCATCCTCTGTAGTTATGGATTTTTTTCACTCTAAAACCACATTTTTCAAGCAGGTTGATAGCTTCTTTTTTAGTATATCTTTTTTCAACAGGTGGCGAGAATCTATCAAAAAGATCAGAGATTATTGTTGTAATGTTTAATGTATGGTGGTAAGGGAATTTTTCGTATATTGACTTTAATCCTGCTATTTTGAAAATATGAGATGGAATTGTAAGAAAAATATATACTGGAACGCTTAGAAAGATACATGTAAGGTATAATATTTGGGGAGGAAAATTTTTTAGAATATTTCTGAATAAGTTTACTATTTGAAGAATATAATGTTTTATTGGAGATTTTTCTTTTAGATTTTCGTAAAGATAAATAATAAAGTATCCATTTTTTTTAAGAATTTGATAGAGTTCTTTTATAGCTTTTTCAGTATCTTTGATATGATGGAGTACGCCAAAACTATATATTACATCAAAAGAATTTTTTTTAAGTGGGATTTGTAAAAGATTTGCTTGTATAAAGGCTTTATTAGAGTAATCTTTTGTATTTTTTTTTGCTACAAAAACCGCATCAGAGAGATCGAGACCCACAAGAAATAAAGTGTGTTTTATCCATTTTAGCATATCAGCACCACCACCACAACCAGCATCTAAGACATATTTGGGGTTATTGTTTAAGATATCGTTAAACCATTTATAATAATTATATGAATCTTTTTCCCAATTATTTTGTACTTCTTTTTGTCCGAATTTTTTCCAGGCAAAAGAAAAAACCTGTTTAGTTTTTTGTTCAATTTTATTCATGTATATAAAATCTATAATTTTGAGGTATTTGTCAAGTGTTTTTGCCTTTTATTTTTTTCACTATTTTTTTAAAATTTATTGTTATGTTTTTATTAATTATTGCTAAATTTTATAAAAAATATTATTATACAATTGATGAAAATTGAAAAACAATTATTTATACGCTATATTATTGATAGCTTTTTATATTTAATATCTTTTGGATTTGCTTTTTATATAAGATTTTTTACAAGTATTTTTGGTAAACCGCCAATTGATATATTTATGATGAAAAGCTATTTTATAACTATTTTAATATTTCTACCTATTTATTTAATAATTCTTTCTTTTTTTGATATATATGAAATATTTTATAAATATTCTTTTATAGAAATTTTTAGAAATAGATTTAAAGGGGTTACAGCTTCTCTTACTATATTTTTTGCTGCCAGTTTTTTTATCCGTTCTTTTTCCTATTCTCGATTAACATTCATATTAATATGGATATTTTTAACAATCATTCCTTCGGTAATTCAATATTGTTTAGTTCAATATTATTTGTATACTAATTTTCTTTTTATAATAAATAAAGATAGAAAAGAAATGATAAAAAATAAATTACACATATTTAAAGAAATTATATATGTGGATAATATAAAAAAAGAGGATATTGAAAAATTAATAAAACAGAGACAGCCCCATTACTTATTTTTAATTTTAGAGGATATTACAAATATTAATATTAACGAAATTAATAGTTTATCTACTTTTTATAATTGTAAACTTTGTTTAATCCCGGAGCTATCATTAAAATTTCCTATAAATATGAAAAAGAAATCATTTGATTCAATAATATATTTTGTTTTCGAATTAAATATTTTGAAGAAACATAATATCATTATAAAGAGAAGTTTTGATATTATAATTTCATTAGTATCTTTAATAATTTTTTCTCCCTTGTTTTTATTAATTTCTATTGCTTTATTTTTTGAAGAGCGACAAATTTTTTATTTGCAGGATAGAATTGGCAAAAATGGTAAAATATTTAAAATAATAAAATTTCGAACTATGAGAAAAGATGCTGAAAAACAAACAGGGCCTATCTGGGCAAAAGAAAATGATCCTCGAACAACAAAAATAGGAAGAATTTTAAGAAGTTTAAGTTTGGATGAAATACCGCAGTTTATTAATATATTACAAGGGGAAATGAGTCTTATTGGGCCTCGACCGGAAAGGCCTTTTTTTGTAAAAGAGTTTCAGCAGCAATTACCGAATTATAATTATAGACATATTGTAAAGCCAGGTCTTACAGGTTGGGCACAGGTTAATGGTTTACGTGGTAATACATCTATTGAAAAACGCCTTGAATATGATCTTTATTATATCTATAATTTTACATGGTATTTAGAATTTAAAATATTATTCAAAACTATAATGGAATTTTTATTCCATAAAACGGCGTACTGATGAAAAAGATAATAATTTTTTCTCCCAATAGTGGATGGGGAGGTGGAGAAAAAAGTTTATATAATTTTTTAATAAAATTTAAAAATAATGAAAATTTTCAAATATATTTAATACTTCCAGAATACGATGAAAGGTTGAACTTCTCACAAATAAAATCATATTATTATCCAGTGACATATCTAATAAATTATAGAAAAGTGAAAAATGTAAAGTATATTAGAAATTTTATAAAAATTATAAAACTTATAAAAAATATCAAACCAGATTATTTTTATTTTAATGGCCTTTATAAATCAGAACTGCTTATTTTATTGATAAAAATGTTATTTCCAGAGTTGATAATAATTTTACATATTAGAAATATATTTTTTAAAATGCCTTTTTATAGATTTTTAGCTATACGCATAAGTAATAAAAAGATATTTATTTCAAAGTTTGTAAAACAGAGTTTTAAAAAATCATTACAAGAAAATTCAAAAGTTATTTATAATATTCAAAACGAGATTATTGAAACAGATAATATTCCATTTTATAATAAAACGAAATATCAAATAGGTATTTTTAGTAGAATATCCCCAGAGAAAGGACAACTGGATTTTATACAAATAGCAAAAAAAGTTATAGATTCGTCAAAAAATTTTATGTTTAATATATATGGAAGTACTCTTTATGGATCTGAAGATTATTATAAAAAGTTGGAAAAATATATAAAAGAGCATAAAATAGAGTCCTATATTAAATTTCATGGATACAAAAAAAATATATTAGAGGAAATTTTGAAAAATGATGCTATATTAGTTTGTTCGCATTTTGAACCTTTTGGTAGAGTTATTATAGAAGCAATGGCTTGTGGCAGGATTGTGTTATCCTATGACTATGGTGGGCCATCGGAAATTATAAAAAATGGTTTCAATGGTTTTTTAATTGAGTACAAGAATATCGATGGATTTGCGAAGCGGTTATTATCTATTCCTTCTTTGCCGGCATCTACATTAATCGAAATTTATCAAAATTCTATAAATACTGTAAAAAGTAAATATAATTATGATAGCTTTTATAGATTATTCAAAGAATTGTTGAATGGAGATTAATTATTTATTTTCTTCTTTTTCTATTTTAGTCTGATCAATAGGAATTATAATAATAAATTTAGCGCCTTTACCTTCACCTTCACTTTCAGCAGAAAGTGTGCCGTTCATACTATTAATAGCATTAGCGCATGAGTGTAAGCCAAAGCCATGTCCAGCCTGTTTTTTGAAATTATTTTTAGTAGTAAATCCCCATGAAAATAATTTTTTTAAATTTTCTTTACTTATACCGCATCCAGTATCTGCAATTTCTATTTTTATTTTATCATCATCAATTTTTTCTGTTCTAATTTTTATTATTTTTTCCTCGTTGTTTCCCATTTGAATAGCTTCTATTGCATTTTTTACAAGATTAACCAGTACTTGGTGTAATTTTATGCGTTCAACAGTAATATTATCAACTGATTGATCATATTCTTCAACCAACTGAATTCCTAATCTATCTAATTTGTCAATAAAAATATTAACAGCATCTTGTATCAATTGTTTAACATTAACATTTTCAATAACATTAAATCCAGCATAACGTTGCTGAGTATTCAAAATTTCAGTAATAATAGTTAAACGACCTAATAAATATTCCAGATGTTTATTTAATTCATCTATTTTTGTCTTCATAAATTCAACATAATTTTCAAAATATTGAATAAATTTTTCACCTTTAGGATTTTTTGTTAAAAATTCATCAAGATTACCTTTTTTTTCTTTTATTAAATTTAAAATTCTTTCTATTTTATCTATTTTAAAATAGTTTTCTTCTTTATAAAGCATTGATAATCTTGCGGATACAGTAGTTATAACATTTCCTATATTGTGAAGAACAGAAGAAGCAATTTCTGCTTTTCCAGCTTGATGAGCAGATTCAATAAGCTCTTCCTGAGTTCGTTTTAATTCTTCTGCTGTCTTTTTCAAAATAGCATTTTTTTCTTCCAATTCTGCGGTTCTTATGCTAATAATATGCTCTAATTGTTTGGTATTATTTTCGATCCAGTGACTTATAGAAAGAATTTCGTTCCCTGATTCAAATATTTTATCTAATTCTTCTTTAGAATATTGATAATGTTTTGATGAAATTAATCTTATTTTATCAACAAGTTCCCTTAAAGGTTCTATTATTTTTGAGCCAACAAAAACATACAGAATCAATAAACTGATAATGAAAGCAAGTATGGATAAATATATAATTTTTAGAAGAAGTGCCTTTAATTCACTATTCAAAGAATCAAAGCTAAAGTAATAAATAACAGTTGCCACATGCCTTCCTATAGCATCATGATATGGTATAAATGTTTGGAATAAATTATTTTTACTACCATTTTTTATAATAAAATAAGATGGTTTGTTACTTCTTATTTTTGCTAATATAGTTGAATCTTTAAAAGATTCTTTATTAAAATTTTCATCAAAGACCTCATCTGAAGAAAATTTTATTCTTCCTCTTAAATCAGTAATTATAATTTTTTTTAGATCTTTATTAAAAGAAAAAATTTTTTCGGAAAGATTTGTTTTAAGTAGATGTTTATCTGTATAATAGTAATTTGTTACTATATTTACAACATTTAATACTGATTGATTAGAGAAAGCTAAATTTGCATCAATAAATCTGTTTTCTCTATCTTCCCTATTTGAGAAGTAAATAAAAGAAAAAGATAAAAGCATCAGGATAAAAAATAGTAAACTAAAAAATAAAGCTAATCTCCAGCGAAGTGAAAGTTTGTTTTTTTTATTTTCGTCCCATAGATTCCTATCTATACCATTCATTTTTTTCCACCTTTGTATGAAAGTCTTCCAAAAATTTATCTATCTCTTTTTTCGATAATTTATTAGATAAAACTTTAGAATAAAAATCTATTACATCAAGATAATACTCATTACTAATGTAGCGAATTTGTGGGTTGTAAATTATATCTCTACCATTGTTTAAAAAAGAATATACTTTTTTTGCTTTGCTGCCCATTTTACAGGCTTTTAATGACATTAAAGTTTGTATTTTTTTTGACCAGAGGTTTAAATATTGGGAAGATGTTAAGAATTTCAAGAAATAAAGACTTTCATTTATATTATTACTATACTTGTTTATACTCAATGCACTACCTATTTCTACCAAAAAACAATTTTTACTTTTTATAGATTCCGGGGATAAATTTATATAAAACATAGGGAAAAAATCAAAACTTGATGGTTGATATTCAGATGACAAAAAAGAGGTGTTCCCAAAATACATGGCTGCTTTTTTTTCTTTGAACCTTTTTTGAGCTTCCAGATCTGATATTCTCATAAAATCGTTATTAACAAGACCGTATTGGCTTAAAAGATGGATATATTTAAAAGCCCATTTTAACCTGCTATTATTCCATTTTAGTTTACCTTCTAAATATTTTATAAAAGTATCTGGTCCTAAAACCATTAGTAATATATTATCTACAAATTTTTTAACATTGTCTATATCATCTTCAAGTGCTCCCAATACAAGAGGTTCTATGTTTCTCTTATCTTTTTGGATTTTTCTTAAGATAATTATGAAATTTTTATATAAAGGTCTTTTTTCTAATAATAAAAAATTTAGATTGTCTTCTATAAAAATTTTTTTATTATAAAAAATGAAATAAGAAGAGATTTCTAAAGGGAAAAAAGTACATTCATCGGAATCAATATTATTAGTTAGTGAAATTACAGCTGGATGAAAGATTTTATTAAAATTAAAATATTTTTTCAGATCAAGGGCGACATCTATTTTTTTTAATAGAATATTATCTGTAGGAGAAAAAATATCAGGGGTAAATTCTGATTTGTATAATAAAAATTTAAAATCTATTTCTCGTAGGTAATTATCTTTATCAATAATATTAACAAATTTGATTGTATCTTTTCTTGTTTTTATAAAATCATTGACAACTTTTTGGAAAAATTTTTCCTTATTTTTATTCTGTCCAACATGAGTTACTATATATAAATCATTAGCATGTAAAATAGAGACAATAATTAAAAATAAAATTATAATCTTCATAAGAATAACCCCATAATTTTTTATAATTTAATGAAAAAAAATTGTAAGTCAAGTTTTTAATTTTTCATAAAT
>CAYLKS010000005.1:0-82572 GCA_964384205.1 uncultured bacterium
TTGCTATTTCTTCATTGGTAAAGGTAAATATCATTATTACATATTATTATGTTTTTATTTAACCCCCTTCCCTACTAATCGTAATCCTCAATCCATAATCCTTAATCTTCTTTTACTTAACTGATTAAAAATCATCCACAACCTTAATTCTCTATATCTCTTATTTCAACCACCACATTTTTATATGGACTTTACCACTTTATTATCAAAATATATCTTATATTTTTAACTTTACTTAAAGAAAAATTTTTTATATATTGTAAACAAAAGGAGCAAAAATGTGCGGTTTTGTAGGTGTTTTCGGAAAAAATTTGGATTCTTCATATAAGAATAAAGTTATCAAAGCATCACAAACAATAAAACATAGAGGACCTGATGATTTCGGTCTTTATGAAGATGAGAATTTCATTGTTGCTCATAGACGACTTAAAATAATTGATCTTTCAGATGCGGCTCATCAACCTATGGAATCTCAAGATAAAAATTTCGTAATAGCTTATAATGGTGAAGTTTATAATTATATAGAGCTTAAAAAAGAGTTTAATATAAATTATTTTTCGGATTCCGATACGGAAGTGATTTTAAATTATCTTGCATTTAAAGGTATTAATGCCTTAAATGAATTTAACGGTATGTTTGCTTTTGCTTTTTTTGATAAAAGGCAAAAAGAGTTGTTATTAGTAAGGGATAGATTTGGCATAAAACCTTTATACTATATGAGACATAAGAACAATATTATATTTGCCTCGGAAATAAAGGCTATATTATCAATCCTCGATTATACTCCGCAACCGGACGATTTGTCATTATTTCAATATATAGCTTCGGGATACGGCTATATTGATGTTGACGAATATACTTTTTTTTCGGGAATAAAGAAAATAAAGCCGGCACATTTTATGAAAATATCCCTTAATGGAAGTATTTCCGAAAGGAAATGGTGGGATGTATCGGAAAATAAACACAAAATCAAAGATATAGAGCAAGCGGCTGAAAATATAAAAGAAGTTTTAAAATCGGCAATACAATTAAGATTGCGAAGTGATGTTCCCTATGCCTTAGCTTTAAGTGGCGGTATAGATTCAAATGTAATCGCCTTACTTTTAAAAAAAGAGAAGTTACTTGATAATATAAAAACATTTTCCATATCTTATCATGATTTTCCCGGATATGATGAGCTTAAATATATTACTGCCACAATAGAAAAAACGGGATTCCATAATTTTTTAATACAGCCTAAAGCCGACGAACTTAAACAAACAATGTATGACATTACTTGGTACGGTGATGAACCTTATTCCGGTGCTTCGATATTTTCTCAATACAAACTTTTTCAAGAGATAAAAAAGCATAATATAACAGTTGTGATAACAGGACAGGGGTCGGATGAAATATTTGCCGGATATAATAAATATGACAATTTTTTCTATGCGGATTTGTTAAAAAAATTCAAAATAAAACCGATGGCTTTAAGCCCTGTTTTGAAAATATATTTTTCTCGTTTTTTAAGAAGATTATCATTTTCTTTTATAAATAAAATAAGGATAAATAATGCGCTTAAACAAGCATCGAATTTTTTTGTAAATGATTCTGTAATAGAGAAAATTTCCCGATATTCTGATAAAAAACGTATTTTAAAAGGTTATGATAAAGTTGAATTTTCCTCTTTTCTCGATGAAGAATTGTATAATTCATTGACAATATCTCCGCTTCCTTCGCTCTTACATACTGATGACAGAAATTCTATGGCGCATTCAATTGAAACAAGACCCGTATTTTTGGATTACAGACTTGTAAATCTTGCCTTTGCAATAGATAACAGCTTAAAAATTTTTAAGGATATTAAAAAGTATATTTTAAGGTATATGTTAAAAGGTTATATGCCTGACGTGCTTTATAACAGAAAAGATAAGATGGGGTTTGTAACTCCTATGGATGAGTGGTTTAGACAAGAATTACAAAATGATTTTTTAGAGAAAGTATCAACATCTGAATTAATCGATTATTACGGCAATAAAAAGAAAATAATTGAATATTTTAAAGATAATATAACAACAAATACTTCAATAGGTTTTAAAATATGGATATGGTATTCTCTGGCTATTTGGGAAGATGTCTTTTATAATTAATTATAAAAAAATAAAATAATTTATTGTTTTAAATACTTAATCTTTCTCAATATTTAACAATAATAAAACTTATTAATCACATTGATACTGGCTTGATAATTCCATACTAAATTCTCCTCTTCTTAATCCCGGTATGCATTATAAATTTGGTATTCATAATGTCAAATTACCTAAATTACCCACTCTTGTCTTCATTCTTTTCCATACACCTTTTTTGTATCTGCATTTTAATATAGCTTTGCTTTTATCTGTTCTCTAACTTGAGGTTCTAATACCTGATTGATTATTGTTTTTAATAATTTTAAAAATTGTAAATTAATCCAATCTTAACTGGAGGCTGGTTCTACGTAAAACAATATTTCTTTTTTATAAATCCCCAACAAAAGCAAATATTTACAACAAATGAAATACCATTTTTATTTCTATAAAACCTTAACAGTAAATATAAAAATTGATTGACAAAAGAATAAAATTTTATTATAAATAGAATCATGAATATGGAATTTATGAAAGAAGCCTTAAATCTTGCAAAAATTGCTAAAGAAAAAGATGAAGTACCTATTGGAGCAGTGGTAGTAAAAAATGATCAAATAATTGGCAAAGGCTACAATATGGTAGAAACATTAAAAGATCCCACAGCTCATGCAGAGATGATTGCGATAAAAGATGCATGCAATAATATTGGAGAGAAAAGGCTTATAGACTGCGATTTATATGTTACAATAGAACCTTGTATAATGTGTGCTGGTGCTATATGGCAAAGCAGGATAAAAAATGTATACTATGGTGCACCGGATCCCAAAGGAGGAGCATTAGATACTCTATATAATATTGGAAAAGATACAAGGTTAAATCATAGATTTACAAGTAAAGGCTTTATTCTGGAAGAAGACAGTAGAAACTTGATACAACTTTTTTTCAGAGAGAAAAGAACAGGGAGAGGTGCCAGAGTGGTTTAATGGGGCGGTCTCGAAAACCGTTGTCTGGTAAAGCCGGACCGAGGGTTCGAATCCCTCCCTCTCCGGATTTGTCAGATAAGGGTTTTTGGAAATATGGAGAGGTGACCGAGAGGCCGAAGGTGCACGATTGGAAATCGTGTGTACCCTTAACAGGGGTACCGAGGGTTCGAATCCCTCCCTCTCCGTTAATTAAAAATAGCCAGGCCCGTCGCAATAAAATCCACCGAACCCCGTCAGGTCCGGAAGGAAGCAGCGGTAGGTGGCAATTTTATGTGCCGACGGTAGCCTGGCATTTTAATATTTACTAATTATGAACAAAAATTATTTAGTATCAGCCAGAAAATACAGACCTTTATTGTTTAGCCAGGTAATAGGTCAAGAACATATTACCAAAACATTAGAAAATACTATTATTAACAATAGAATAGGTCATGCTTATCTTTTTACTGGACCTCGAGGTGTGGGGAAAACCACTACAGCAAGAATTTTTTCTAAAGCACTCAACTGCATAAACGGCCCTACTGTAACACCTTGCAATAAATGTGATAGCTGTACTCAAATTAACGAAGGCAGATCTTTTGATGTATTAGAAATCGATGGCGCATCTAACAGAGGTATAGACGAAATAAGAGCTCTTAAAGAAAATATAAATTATTCACCAAGCTCTGGCAAATATAAAATATATATTATCGATGAAGTTCATATGCTAACTGAACAAGCATTCAATGCTCTTTTGAAAACATTAGAAGAACCTCCACCTCAAGTTATTTTTATATTGGCTACTACTGAACCAAATAAAATACCAATTACTATTCTTTCACGATGTCAGAGATATGACTTCAAAAGAGTCTCAATAAATGAAATATCTCAGCAATTAAAAAATATTGCTAATAATGAAAATATTAATATTGACGATGCTTCTATAAAACTAATTGCAAGAGCAGCAGACGGCAGTGTAAGAGATGCTGAATCTATTTTCGATCAAGTTATATCTTTTTGCAACAATAATGTAAAAGCAAGTGATGTGGAAGAAATTCTCGGCATTACCGGGAATCATTTCTTTGTAAAACTATTCTCACTATATTTTGAAAATAATCTTTACGAAGCACTAAAAACAATTGATGAATACTTATATTCTGGCAAAGATATTAAAGAATTTTTAAACGGGTTCTCATTATTTTTAAGAAATTTAATTATTTTAAAACTAAATGAAACTCCAGATAATATTTTTGGCATAGCAGAAGACGAAAAAGATGAAATAATAAATATCGCTAAAAATTTCTCTTTTATCGACCTATTCAGAATCATGAATATCTTTTCTAAATATGAAAAAATAATCCGTTATTCTCCAAATAGTTTAATACAACTGGAAATGTTCATAATAAAATTATTTACTATAAACAAACTTGAAGATATAGAAAATATTATTCTAAAATTAAATAATTACCAGGATCAATATACACCAACTCAAGAAAACAAAAAAAAAACATTTGAGATAAAGAATATTAACAATCAAAATAAATTTTGGCCCGAAATATTAGATATAATAAAGAAAAAAGATGCTGTTTTATATGCCCATATGCAAGAAAGCATAATAACTGATTTTACCAATAATAAATTAAAAATTAAAATCCCTTATGCTAATGAAAGAACAAAAAAAATTATTGAAAAAAATAAATTTATAATAAATGAAACTCTATCTTCATATCTAAATGAAAAAATCGCAATAGAAATAGAATATGATATAATAGATCACAATGAAATCTTGGAAAAAATAGAACAAGATAAGAAAAAAATAGCAATGTTAAGTCAAAATGATGGAAATAATTTGCATAAAATTTATAAAGAATATCCTATAATACAATATGCTGTCGAAAAATTTAACGGATATTTAATAAAAAATAACTCAAAAAAAGAGAGGTAATATATGTCTAAAAAATTAAATTCTCTTCTAAAAGAAGCTAAAAAAATGCAAAAAATGATGGCAGAAATGCAAGAGCAATTAGCAAAACAAACATTCGAAGGACAGGCTGGCGGCGGAGTTGTAAAAGCTAAAGTTAATGGAGAAAAAAAATTATTAGAAATAAAAATATCGCCCGATGTGGTAGATCCGGATGATGTAGAAATGCTGGAAGATTTAATTTTATCTGCTATCAATCAAGCAATGGATGAAGCAGAAAAAGCAAGTAATAACCAATTGTCAGGATTAACAGGTAACCTAAAAATTCCTGGTTTCTAATAAAAAGGTTTTTAGTAAAAAAATGAAAATTCCAGAATCTATTGAATCAATTATAAATGAATTTATTAAATTTCCAGGTATCGGACATAAAACTGCCGAAAGGTTAGCTTTTTATCTAATTTTTCAGCCAGAAGAATTTACCACTGAATTTATAAAAAATATAGAATTCTATAGAAAACAAATAAAATATTGTTCAATATGTGGCAATATAGATGACACAGACCCATGCAGTATATGTAGTTCAAACCATAGAGATAATTATACAATCTGTGTGGTAGAAACGCCCAGAGATCTTTTTGCAATAGAAAATGCCAATATATATAATGGGCTATATCATGTACTTGGTGGCGCTATCTCACCTATTGATGGTATAACGCCTGAAAAATTAAATTTTGATAAATTATTAAAAAGAATAAAACCTCCTGTAAACGAAATTATAATTGCCACAAATTCAAATATCCCTGGGGAAATGACTGCTCTTTATATAAAAAAACTACTGGCAGAATACGATATAAAAATTACACGAATTGCTAAAGGAATCCCCTTTGGCTCTGATCTTGAATACTCAGATAAAATAACAATTTCTAATGCTTTTACAGGAAGAACAGAAATAAAAAATGAACCTTCCTAATAGAATCACCTTTTCAAGAATTATTCTATCTGCTATATTTTTAATATTCTTTAACATTGAAAATTATATTTCTTTATTAATAGCATTCTTTATATTTATAATTGCTATATTTACAGATTTATACGATGGCTATATTGCAAGAAAAACAGGCATTATAACAGGATTTGGAAAATTTTTTGATCCACTCGCAGATAAAATTTTAATAACAGTTGTATTCTTAAGTTTAATCGAAAAAAATATATTACCCTCATGGTTTGTGGCATTGGTTCTCATAAGAGAATTCCTAATCACTGGACTACGAACTATTGCTGCTTATAAAGGTATATCAATAGCTGCTTCAAAAATTGCAAAAACAAAAACATTTTTTCAATTCACATTGTGTTTTATAGGAATAATAAAACACATAAATTCGTTTATCAAAATAAATTTCCTTGATACTATATTCAGCAAAACTTTTATATTCTATTTCACTATTATTGTAATAATTTTCACCTATCTATCTGCTTATGACTATATAGTAAAATCTAAAAAAATATTAGAAGGAGATTTCTAATGAAATTGATTGATAAAATCTCAATTTTATTATCAACAGGATTATTTTCTGGATATTTCCCTCTCTTTCCAGGAACATTTGCCAGCTTCCTAACATGCATTGCTTTATACTACATATTGCCAGTAAGTACAGACGAGTACTTTCTTTATCTATTAATACTCTTTTTTGTAGGGGTCTATACATCTACAGTAGCAGAAAAAACACTGGGACATGATGCAAAAAAAATAGTTATTGATGAAATATTTGGTATGTCTGTAGCGATTTTATATGTACCCATCACATTAACTAATTTAATTATTGCTTTTATTCTATTTAGACTATTTGATATTTTCAAACCATTCCCTATTAATGCAAGCCAAAAACTAAAGCAAGGCTGGGGAGTTATGGTTGATGATTTAATTGCAGGAATATACGCAATGGCAATTTTAAATGCTTATATTTTATTTTTTACAAAATAAGTTAAACTAATACTCCTTTAGTGCTTAATATATTATCTCCCAATGTAGCATCATAAGAAACAGCATATTTAAAAGATTTTCCAAGTGATTTAAAAACTGCTTCTATTTTATGATGATCAGAATAACCATAAAATTCTTTTATATGTAAATTCATTTTAGCTTCTTGCCCAAAAGCATAAAAAAAATCATAAAATAAATCAACAGAGACATCCCCTATCTTAGGATATTGAAATTTTAAATCATATACTAATTTAAATCTTCCAGATAAATCTATTGCTGTTAAAACCAAACTATCATCCATCGGAAATACAAAAAAACCTGCTCTATTTATTCCTTTTTTATCACCTAAAGCTTCATAAATTGCTCTGCCCAATACTATTGCAGTATCCTCTATTGTATGATGATAATCAACATGTAAATCACCAGATATATCCAATTTTATATCAAAATTAGAATATCTTGCAAAAGTTTCCAGCATATGTTTCAAAAAACCGATTTCACATTTTATATCATAATTTCCTTTACCATCAAGATTTATTTTAGCATAAATATCTGTTTCTTTTGTTGTTCTATGAACAATGCCTATTCTATCTTCTCCCATATTCAAATACCCCCTTTATAATGTCAACAACTTTTTGGTTAATTTCATGAGTTGAAATAGTTATTCTAAGATAATTTTTAAATAAGCAATCATAATTAATCTTTTTAATCAAGATACTATTTTTATAAAATTCTTTCATAATAACATCAGAAAACTTGCTCGACTTTAAAAGGATAAAATTTGCATCAGAAATTACAACACCATAATCTTTTAATTTTTGCATAAAAAATTCTTTTTCTTTATTAACATAATCTTTAATATATTTTATATGCTCAGTATCCTCTAATGAAATAATTGCCGCATTTACAGCAATGGAATTTAAAGCATAAGGCAAATTTATCTTACTTAAATTTTGAATATTATTTTTATCAGAAAAAGTAAAACCTATTCTTAATCCTGCTAAAGCATGTAATTTTGATAAAGTATAAACAACAAATACATTATTATAATCCTTTATCAAAGGAACAAAACTATCACCTGCAAAATCAATATAAGTCTCATCAATAATCACTACACTATCAGAAGCAAACTCAATAATTTTTCTAATAAACTTTTCAGATAAATAAAAACCAATTGGATTCGGAGGATTAGCAATTGCAATTATAGAAGGCTTATAATGTTTTATTGCCTCAAAAAATGCGTTCTCTGGAAAAGAAAAGTCTTGATTATATTCAATCGTAACAGTTTTCATACCAATAATATCAGCAAAAATCTTATACATGGAATATGTCGGAAATAAAGTCAGCAAAATTTCATTTTCTTTTCCATAAGTAGCAAAAATTATCCTTAAAGAATCATCAGCTCCATTAGAAAAAATTACATTATCTTTTGAAATACCATACTTTTTACAAACAACATCATATAACAAATCATAATCCGCATACATGGAAAGAGCATCATAAGAACAGCTTTTCAAAAATTCCAATATTCGTGGAGAACAACCTATATTATTTTCATTTAAATCAAGCCTTATAAAATCTCTTCTTTTAATATCAGGAACAAAATAAGGAACGACTTTTTCCAAAGTTTCTCTTGGCTTTATCATATAATAACCTTTTTTAACTCATATTCTAATATATCTGTTGCTCCCAATTTTTTAAGTTTTGGAATTATTTTTCTAACTTCTGTTTTCAAAACAGCTGTTTTAACAGCATACCCCTGCTCTCCAAACAAAGGAGAAACAGTCGGTGCCCTCATACATGGTAAAAAATCCACAATTGTATCTAATTTATCTTTAGGAACGTTCATTTCAAGCATAACTCGTTTCCTGGCATCTAAAATAGATTTAAAAATCATCTCTAACTCTTCAATATGTTCTCTTTTTTCTTTATTTTCTAATGATTCTTTGTTTGCTATCAAATAAGTTGATGACTCCATTATAACATCTACAATTTCCAAATTATGCTCTCTTAAAGTGCTACCTGTGGAAGTATTATCAATAATCATATCAGCATCATCTGGAGGAAAAACCTCTGTTGCCCCAAAAGTTCTCAAAAAAACATAATTCATTTTTTTACTATTAAGATATTTTTTTGAAATATTTTCATATTCTGAAGCAACTACTATTTTTTTATTATATAATTCCTCCTCCGGCAATTCTTTAGGTTTTGCTGAAACAATCTTTACAGGATCAAAACCAAGATCCATCAACTTTACAACATCAGCCCCTGTTTCTTCTATCCAATCAAGCCCTGTAAATCCAACATCATGAGAACCATATTCTACAAGTTTCGCAATATTTTGCGGTTTCAATATTTTAATTTCAAGCTGCATATCATTAACTATAGGCCTATAAGACCTCGCAGATTTTTTTATATAAATTCCACTTTCAGATAATAAATCAACAACCTTTTCAAAAATCCGACCTTTAGGTACAGCCATTCTTATTTTCAACATAGCTAACTCCTCTTTAATAAATGTTCTAATCTAATATCTGCTGCTAATTTATGACCTTTTAAGCCTTCATTCTCAGCCAATATAGATGCTACTTTATATAAATCAACATTAAATTTATTACTATCTGTAGTTATCTGGGTGACAATCTTAACAAAATCTTTGACACTTAAACCACCTGTAAACTTCGCAACACCATTAGTAGGCAACGTATGATTTATCCCTGCTGAATAATCTCCTAAAATTTCTGCTGAATACTCTCCAATAAACAAGGAACCATAATTATACAATTTATCTTGCAATTTGTTCGGATATCTAACATGAAGTTCCAGGTGTTCTGGTGCTTTTCTATTTGCAATATCCACAGCATCATTTAAATCATCTACAACAATAATAATACCATTTTTTTCAATAGATATCCTTGCTATATCTGAAATCTTATATTCTTCTAAAAATTGATCGATACATTCAGATACTTCAACTGCCAATTTTTTATCATCAGTTACTAATATAGCTTCTGCTTCTTTATCATGCTCTGATTGTGCAATCATATCAGCAGCAATAAATTTAATATTAGCACTGCTATCAGCAATTATAAACACTTCAGAAGGACCAGCAACAAAATCTATTCCACAAATACCATATACCTGCTTTTTCGCATATGCAACATATTTATTACCCGGCCCCACTATTTTATTAACACTGGGAATGCTCTGCGTACCATAAGCCATAGCACCTATTGCCTGCACACCCCCTATCTGAAATATATCTTCAATACCTAATCTATATGCCGCATATAAAATTTCCTTGCTTATTTCTGGTGGACTGCAAACAATAATATTTTTTACACCTGCTACCTTTGCAGGAACAACCCCCATAAGCAAACTTGATACAAGAGGGAAATTCCCCCCAGGCACATAAACACCTACACTTTCCAGCGGAATAATCCTTTGAGTAAGCTTAACACCATCTCTAACTTCTATTTCAAAATTCTTCAAATTAGCCAACTGTTCTTTTGCAAAAATAGTCAAATTCTCTACTGCATAATCTATAGCAAATTTTAAATCATTTGAAATAAATTTTTCAGCATCTACACGTTTATCATTCGATATTTTAAAATCATCTATATCAACTTTATCAAATTTTTTTGTATAAAACCTGACAGCCGCATCACCTTGATTTTTTATATCTTCTAAAATTTGCTCAACAACTTCTAATTTTTGTAGTTCTCTAACAGTAAAAAAATCTTCATTTATATCACTATAAGAAATAATTTTCATTTGAATCTCCGCCTATAAAGTTCTTTTAATACATCATCAAAAGAGATTCTCTCTTTTACCATTAAAACTGTTGTAAAATATATTAAATCAGCAACTTCCCATACTTTTTCTTCATAGTTCTGAGCTTCTACAACCTCATAGGCTTCCTCCATTAATTTTTTTCGGACCTTTCTATCATCCAATGAAGCAGTGTATGAACCAGGTACAGGATTTCTAAATCTATCCTCAATAATTTCGTATAAATCTAACAATGAAAAATCTTTATAACCAAAACATGAATAATTACCAGTATGACATGCAGGACCATGAGGTTTAACTTTTACAAGCAAAGCATCATAATCACAATCTGCTCTAAGTGTTAACACATCTTGAATATTTCCAGATTCTTCCCCCTTCATCCATAATTTCTGCCTGGATCTGGAATAAAACCAGGTTTTCTTAGTTTCAAACATTTTCCTTATAGATTCTCTACTACTATATGCCAAGGTCAAAACTCGTCCAGATTCATCTTGTGTAATTGTGGGAATCAATCCATTTTTAAATTGTAAAGAATTTATAAAAGCATCTTCTAATGTTATTAATCCCTTATATAATGCCATTCCCAGTTGAACATCTATATTCAATTTTGCAAATTCTCGAATTTCATCAATAGTAGTTACACCGCCGGCATATACTACCTTTCTCTTTGTAATCTTTCTAATACTTTTTGCAGTATCAATATCAGCTCCTTTAAGCATTCCTTCTTTGATAACATTAGTAAATAAAAACTCAGTTGCAAAATCTTCTAATTGCTCAATTGCTTCAAAAGTATTAATTCCTGTGTCATGTTTCCAGCCAGAAGTAACAATTTTCCCATCTTTTGAATCAATTGCAATTATAATTTTATCAATCCCAATAGAATCCCTCAATTCTGCTAAAAAATCAAAATTTATTTTATCATTTTCAAAAGCTTTAGAGCCAATAATTATCTTCTTTGCTCCTAAAGCTAAATATTTTTTGGCAGTTTCTATATCTCTAATGCCACCTCCTACTCTACAATCGGCAATCTTCAAAATCTGGCGGATCAAATCAAAATTATTACCATTTCCAAATGCTGCATTTAAATCAATTACAGCTATTTCACCAAAAAAATTAAATTTTTTAGCAAGAGCTAAAACATTGGATTCTTCCAATATTTTTTCTTTCCCCTGTTCTAATTGAACAGCCTTACCATCTAATAAATCTATTGAACTAATCACCATCTTACAATAACTCCATTTTTATTTAAATATTCCTTAATCTCTCTTATACTCAATTCTTTAAAATGTAATACAGATGCTAATAATACAGCATCTGCTTTGCCCTCCTTTATGCCTTGCAAGATTTGTTCTAATGTCCCACCTCCACCAGAAGCAATCACTGGCACATTAACCGATTCTGATATTATTGAAGTAAGTTCAAGATCGTATCCTTCTTTTGTACCATCCTGGTCAATAGAATTCAACAAAATTTCACCTGCTCCAAGTTCTGTTGCTCTTTTTGCCCATTCTATTGCATCAATATTAGTGTTTTCCCTGCCACCATAAGCATAGGCATACCATCTATCACCATGCTTTTTGGCATCTATTGATAAAACTATACATTGTGAACCAAAAATTTTCGCTCCCTCAGAAATTAAATCAGGATTTTTTAAAGCAGATGTGCACATAGAAACTTTATCTGCTCCTGCATTAAGTACCATTCTTATATCATCTACTGTCCTTATGCCCCCTCCAACTGTCAATGGTATAAAAACCTGAGAAGAAACCTTTTCAACAACATCTAACAAAATATTACGACTTTTATATGACGCTCCTATATCCAAAAAAACAAGTTCATCTGCTCCCTCATCATTATAATATTTAGCTAATTCTTCCGGAGAACCAGCATCTTTTATATCCTTAAATTTTAAGCCTTTAACAACTCTACCATTATCAATATCAAGACATGGTATTATTCTTTTAGCTAACATAACTTACTCCAATTTAATAAAAATTGTAATCCTTTTTTGCCACTTTTTTCAGGATGAAACTGCACAGCCACTATATTTCCTTTCTGGATGGCAGACGTATATGTTATATAATAATCTGTGATTGCTATTTCCACCTCATCGTCAATATTATCAACATAATAACCATGCACAAAATAAAAAAAAGAATTGTTATCTATATTATAAAATAATTCATTTGTTGACTTTATACTAATACTATTCCAACCAATTTGCGGAATCTTACCTTTTTGAAATCTTTTTACATTTCCCCTTAAAAAACCAAAACCATCAACTCCCAAATTCTCTTCACTTTTCTCATACAACAACTGTAAGCCAAGACAAATACCTAAAAAAGGCATATCATTATTCAACCACTCAATAATCAAATCCCATAATTTAACACTTTGCAACCGATCAACTGCACTTCCAAATGCTCCAACACCAGGCAACACCAGCTTATCAATATCTTTAAAATCCTCCTCTCCTGATATTATCTTATTTTCTAATGATAAATAATCAAAAGCCTTCTTTACAGACAAAAGATTTCCTGCTCCATAATTTATTATCCCTATCATAAATCATCCTTTTTTATAAAAAATATATCATAATAAAATACCTTCATTTAAAAGTCAATAGATATTTAAAAACTTTTTTTGTAAGAAAAATTGAATCCTCCATAAAAAAATATAACAAAAAAAATACTTGACTTTAATCCTATAAAATACTATTATTTAAACAAACGTTTAAAACATTTGTTTAAAAAGGAGCTACAAAATGCAAAAAGCTAAAACTTCAACCAAAGAAAAAATTTTACTCGCAACTATCGAATGCATAGAAAAAGAAGGCATTCATGCTGTAACAATACGTAAAATAGCAAAAATAGCCAATGTTAATATAGCTTCTGTCAATTATCATTTTAATTCTAAACAAAATCTATTACATCAATTAGCAAAATTTACAGCTGAAAATATGGTAAGAGAATGGTATATGCAGCTTGAAAATGAAAATGAAATAGAAACAATATTAAAATTCATAGCAAAAGAACTAATTGTAGGAATATTGCAATATCCCAATTTATCCAGATGGCATTTTTTTGAAATCTTTAACAAGCCAGAAAACATTATATCTCAATATTTAATTGGTTTTATAGAAAAATTATCAGAAAAAATAAATAAACTTTATCCAAACTTGCCCCCCCAAAATATCCAAAAATTAATTATTCAATTTTTCTCGTTATTTATATTCTACCCATTATTTAATACTATATTCAATAGTGCTCTAAAAAATAATTTATTAAATGAACAAAATATAGATGAATTTGTTAGTTCTACTATTAATACATTAATCCGCGATTATCTCAATTGAAAAGGAGGAGAATATAAGGAGGAGAATATTATGAAAATAAAAATATTACCATTTTTTATAATTTCCTTTATAACCATATTAATTTATGCATCAGAACCTTCTGGAAAAATAAAAGGAATTGTAAAAGATATAGAAAATGATGAGCCTTTAATAGGTGTTAATGTATTAATAGTCGGTACATCAAAAGGAACAATAACAGATACATCGGGCAAATTCTCTATTAACAATATTCCTGTTGGGAGTTATACCTTAGAATTTAGATATATTGGATATAAAACCTTAAGAATAACAGATATAATAGTAAAACCAGCAAGAACAACCTACATAACAGTAAAAATGCAAACTAACCCTCTACAATTAGAAGAAGTAAAAGTTACACCTCAATATTTCCAAAAAAATGATGAACAGCCAACAAGTAATATTACATTTTCATTTGAAGAAGTCAGGAGAGCACCAGGAGCTGCTGGAGACATCAGTAGAATAGTAATGAGTCTACCAAGTGTTGCAAAAATAAATGATCAATCTAATGGGCTCATTGTAAGAGGTGGAAATCCAATCGAAAATGGATTTTATATTGATGATATAGAAGTACCAAATATTAATCATTTTCCAATGCAAGGAGTAACAAATGGTGCAATAAGTATCATAAATGTAGATTTTATTCAAAATGTAGAATTTTACAGTGGTGGATTCTCATCTTTATACGGAAATAAACTATCCTCTATCATGAATATACAATTTAGAGAAGGAAGTAGAGAAAAAATAACAGGCCAACTTGATCTAAATTTTTCAGGTTTGGGCGGAATTATAGAAGGACCATTATTTAACAAAAAAGGGGCTTTTTTATTTTCAGCAAAAAGAAGCTATCTTGATTTCCTTATAAAAACAATAGACATGGGTACATCTGTATCTCCTCAATATGAAGATTATCAGGGAAAACTGACAATTGATTTAAATCCTCAAAATAAACTTACTATATTAGGAATATTTGCAAAAGACTATAATAATCCTGATAGAAAAGCTGCTTTAGAAAATGATATGATCTATTATGGAAAACAAAAAATCTCTCAGGGCGCTATAGGTACAAACTTAAAAACTCTATGGAATAAAAAAATATATTCAAAATTCATTTTCTCAACTAATTTACAAAAATTTAAAGAAACTGCCAGAGAAACAAATACGGATCAGCTAATCAGAACTAATACTTCTTCTGAAAATCATTATAATTTTAAAAATATTAACCATATAAAGTTTAATAATAAAAATTCTATAGACTTAGGAATTGAATATAAATATACTCAAAATAATTACAAAATGCATTATGGTTCTTTTACAAATTATCTCGGAGATACAACCAAAGCTTATGATTTTATTAAAACTATAAATTCCACACAAACTTCATTATTTTTCAACTATATCTCAAAATATATAAAAAGACTTACAGCAACTATTGGATTTCGTGCTGATTATTATGGAATTAATGAAAAAATAAAAATTGACCATAGATTATCATTTACTTATCAAATAAACAATACTATATCTATAAATGCTTCCTATGGAATTTATCACCAAAATCTACCATTAATCTTTACTACTGACAAAAATTTACAAATTCCTAAAGCAATCCACTATATTATAGGATTTGAAAAACTATTAACAGAAAATACAAAATTAACTCTTGAATTTTATAGAAAAAATTATAAACATTTTCCGATGAGTTCCGACCAACCAGATTTATTTTTGATAGATGAAATATTTTATGGATATGGTTTCTTTTTTAACCATGAAAACCTAAATTCTTCAGGAAAAGCTTATGCTCAGGGAACAGAACTAACAATTCAAAAAAAGATTGTTAAAAATTTTTACGGACTAATAGGAGCTTCTTATTTCAGAGCAAAATATAAAAATTTAAATGATAAATGGATTAATAGAACATTTGATAATAAAGTTATATTCAGCATACAGGGTGGTTATAAACCAAATAATAAATGGGAATTCAGCGCAAGATGGATTTATGCTGGTGGAGCACCCTATACACCTTTAAATATAGAGGCTTCTCGAAAATTCAAGCATTATATTATAGATGAAACAAGAGTAAATCAGGCAAGATATCCAGTTTATCATTCATTAAATATTAGATTTGATAGGAGATTTTATTTTAAAAAAAGCAATTTAATATTTTATTTGAGTATCTGGAATGCCTATAATCATAAAAATATTGCTGCATACTTCTGGAATATTAAAAAGAATAAAAAAGATGAAATCTATCAATGGCCATTGCTACCCATTATAGGTCTGGAATATGAATTCTAAAAAACCAACTACTTCAAAACCCAATTGCTTTAATTTAAATTGAGATTTTCGATATAACTTTCTGTATAAATTATATTATTTTCTTTTATAACATGAATAAATTTTTCTAATTTCTTTGATGAACTATTTTGAAAATTTTGATCCATTGCTAGGGAATAAGCTTCTGTTCCCGGCAGTGGAATAAATTTATTTATCTGTGCAATTTTAGGTATATATTTTTTATTCTTTTTTATAAATAGCAATGTCTCTTCAAAATCTTTTTCTGTCTCACCCGGAAAATCATAAATCAAACTAATCTCAGCAAAAAGATTATTCTTATAAAGAGCTTGTAAAAATCTTGATGCAATTTCTGTATTATACCTTTTATTCATCAATTTTAAAACCTTATCACTTCCACTTTCAAGTCCAATAAAAAGCCCAACACATCCAGATTTCTTCATCATTTGAAAAATTTCATCATCCATATCATTCCTAATATAAATCTGAGCATCCCAATATAACTCCACCTTATTTTTTATCATCAAATCCAACAAATTATAAAGCTTATTCAAATTACCATTTATCAAAGAATCAAAAAAAGTAATCCACTTTATCTTATATACTTTTTTTAAATATAACAAATACTCTACAAAATCTAATTCGTTATAAGTCTTAAATTTATCAAATAATTTTGTTTCTGCACAAAAAGCACACCTATTAATACAACCACGCGAAAACATTACAGGTAATGCCTTCTTTCTTTTATAATTTTTAAGATCAAAATATTTAAACTCCGGAAATCCTACCTCCGAAAGCTTTACCACTGGTTCATGATAAATCTTATTATTATTTCTCAACTTGTATATTGCTTTTTCACCTTCACCAACAATAATTTTATCTGCAAAATAATAAAAACTTCGAAGGTCCTTCCCCTCCCATACTCTATATTGAATTTGAGGGCCTCCAATTATTATCTTAATATCCTCTTCTTTTTTTCGTAAAACATCTGCTATTTTAAAAATGAATTTTTCATTCAATTTAAAAACACTAAAGCCAATATATTTTATATTTTCTCTTTCAATTATATCAAAAATTTCCTCAAATTTATAATTAAATTCTGAAACAACATATTGAAAAAAAACTTCATATTCTTCTTTTGTAAGAACAGTCCATCTTTTCTGCCATTTTTTCTCTATTAAATTATAAATCTCAGCATTCAAATCTTTAATTACAGGAAAAAAATTATTTCTCTCTAAATGAGCGGAAATATATGCTATACCTAAAGGAGGAAGATTCGGCCATATAGGCGGCATCACAATCAATAAAATCTTTTCTTTCATATACTAAAAATTAATTCCAACATTAATATTAAGAACCCAATAATCATAACCGTAATAATGTTGCTTGCCTAACATAAAATCAGCTACCATAAAACTACTTTTTTTCATTATGTTAACGCCATACGAATATTCAGTAGCAGTATTAATTATTTGAAATTCAGTATCCACAAATCTAAAATATCTTGTATTACGAATATTATAATAAGCTAATACATTATAACCAAATATATTAGCATTTGAATTTATTTCAAAAAAATTTCTTTTTCTCAACTTATTATTATAAAAATAAAATTTATCATCATAATTAGCTAAGTAGTAGCCATTATCACGCCTATTGAAATTATTTCTAATAGATATACTAAAACTATCTGAAAATTTAACATTAAAACCTAACACATTATCAAAAATTAATATTGCTGTATTTTGTTCTGGAACATATTTATAATAAATATAATCCGAAGCTAAATAAATACTATCTATTAACGTCACATTATCATTTAGTTTATACTGAAAATCAGATGAAAGTGAATATCTGTTATTAAAATAATTATTTATAGAAGCATATTTGGATATATAAACAAATTTTTTCCTTAAGTTTTTAACTTCAATTATTGAACTAAATTTTTCAAAACTAAGTGATAACTTTAAAAATAAAAAATCTCTTAACTGATCATTATCATTAAAATTAAGTTCACTCAAATAATGAAAGTAATCCTTTTCAAGATGTTTTGCAAACTCAACCTTATAAAAATTGTATTCCCAGAATAAAGCCAGTTTTAAATTATAATTTTTATATATAAAATTATCAAAATCAAAAAAATATTTAAAATTACTCCTTTGAAATGATTCTTCAACAAAAAACTTTAAATTTCTATTTAATGCGTATTCTATTTTAAAATTATGAAAAAAAATCTTTTGAATTCTCTTATTTATTGTAGCACTATGATTTTTATAAAAATCATTAGAAACAGAATCCAGTACAATTTTACCATTTAAAGATAAACCATAAAATTCATTTAACGTAAATTCTGTGAAAAAATTATAACTAAATTCATCTTTATTCTGAGTAAAATCTTGTTTTGGGATTTGTCTTATAGCCTTTGAAAAATTAAAATAAACTTTTGTTGCCAAATTTTTCAATGAAAAAAAATAAAAATTTTCACTGGATACTTCTTTATAAGAAGTTTGTTCCTGGCCATTTATTATAATATTGTTATGCGATTCCAAATTATTATAATTTAAATAAACATTTAATGAATCATATAATCCATCATTATTAATTAAACTATCCAGATTTTGATGTATTACCTTATATTTTTCATCTTTATAACCAAATCTATTTTTAAAAGAAAGATATTTAAAAAAAGAATGCTCAATTATAGTAGAATAATTATAAGATGTTGATTTTATTTTAGAATAAAATGTTTTATCTAAATTATTTGAATATTGGAAATCTAACGAAATGCCATCTAATATTTTTCTATTAAAAATATAATCTGTTATCTTTTGATATTTTTTTAAAGAATAATTATAAATCTGATTAGAATTAAATTTAAAAAAACCAAAATCAATTTTATTAATTAAACTTTCATTATCTCGCAATTTTGAATAATTAGAAATTGCTTTATTTTGAGCTATGGAAAAAGAGAAAATAAATATAAGCAAAAAAAAACTATTTATATAATTTTTTTCTAAAAATCGTATTAATTTTAATATCTTTGCTATATGGTAAAAATATATAATCATTGGGATTGGCTATTTTAGTTGGCATAAAAAATATATTAAACATTTGCTTTACTTTAAAATTATGCCATCTTTTATTTTTAAAATCAAAAATTTCTATTGTATCATTTAGAGAAAAATGATTTTTCACTTCTAATAAAATCCATGTTTTTTCATATATACGCCTTACAATAGCAATAGTCTGATATTGCCTATTATATTTAATAGCAGAATAATTTTGCATTTTAGAATGGGGTGTTTTGTTAAAAAATGCTGTGGTAAAATCTCTATTATCCGCACTCTTTAATTCCTTTTTCAAATCATCCAATTTATCAAAAAATAAATTTTTATCTTCATAAACAATGTCAATAGCTTTTCTATAAACAGAAACTACTGTTGAAATATAATTTAAAGATTTCATTCTACCTTCAATTTTAATAGAATCAATATTTGCATCAATAATATCCGGCAAAAAATCAATTAAACACAAATCTTTAGAATTTAAAACATAAGACCCATATTCATCCTCTTGTATATCAAATTTCTCACCGGGTCTTGATTCTTCAATTAATCTAAAATTCCATCTACATGGATGTGTACATTCTCCTAAATTAGCAGAACGATTGGTTAAAACAGCACTCAATAAACATCTGCCAGAATAGGAAATACACATTGCGCCATGTATGAAAATCTCTAATTCCGCATTTGTATTATCTCTAATTTCCTTTATTTCATCAAAGGAAAGTTCTCTTGCAAGGTTGAATCTTTTAACATTAAATTGTTTCAAAAAATTTATTGAATAAAAATTTGTAGTATTAGCCTGAGTACTCAAATGTATTGGAATATCTGGCGCTAATTCATTAGCTAAAGACAATACTCCTAAATCGGAAATTATAATACCATCCGGTTTAATAGATTGTAAAAACTTCAAAAATTCTTTTATTTCATCTAAATGATAAACATGGGCAAAAATATTTAAAGTCACATAAGCTTTTTTGCTGTTTTCATGAATATATTCTATAGCTTTTATAAGTTCTTCATCAGAAAAATTATTACTAAATGATCTAAGGCTAAATTTCTTTCCCCCTAAATAAACAGCATCTGCACCTGCTTCTATAGCCACTTTCATTTTATCAAAATCACCTGCAGGTGCAAGAAGTTCTATTTTCTTATTTTGCATTATCATCCTTATTTTTATCTTTTGACATAAAAGGTGTTAGTATATCAATCGGAATAGGAAAAATTGTAGTAGAATTATTTTCTGCAGCAATTTCTCTTAATGTCTGCAAATATCTTAATTGAAGTGCCACAGGATAACTTTGTATGATTTTTGAAGCTTCCATTAGTTTATTAGCCGCTTGATATTCTCCTTCTGCATTTATTATTTTTGCTCTTCTTTCTCTTTCTGCTTCTGCCTGCTTTGCCATTGCTCTTTGCATCTCCTGTGGAAGATCTATATGTTTTATTTCAACCAAAGATACTTTTACTCCCCAAGGGTCAGATTGTTTATCAATTACAGCTTGTAATTCTTTATTAACTTTATCTTGATTAGCCAGAATATCATCTAATTCAAATTTACCGAGAACCGAACGCAAACTTGTCTGAGACAACTGACTGGTAGCGTATAAATAATCTTCAACCTCAATCACAGCTTTTTCTGGATCCATAACTCTAAAATAAACAACCGCATTTACTTTAATAGAAATATTATCTTTTGTAATAATATCCTGCGGTGGAACATCCAACGCAACTGTTCTCAAACTCACTTTCACCATTTTATCAATAAAGGGAAATAAAATTATAAGACCTGGCCCTTTTATACCAATCAATCTTCCCAATCTAAAAATAACTCCTCTCTCATATTCTCGTAAAATCCTAAAAATATTCAACAAGAAAAAAATTATAAAAATTACAACTAAATATGAAAAATAAAGCATATTAGCCCTCCTTTTTCCTCACTATTAATGTCATCCCATTAATATTAATAATTTCTACCATATCTCCTGCCTCATATATATCATTATTCTCTGAAATTGCATTCCAATATTCACCGTGGATATATACACGCCCGCCCTTATCTGTAACCCGATCAACTACTTTAGCAAATTCGCCTATCATACCCTCTTTACCACATTTCTTTTTATTTTTTTGCGCTTTAATCGCTAAATACACTAACAGCAAAAAAAATAATGCTGTAATTCCCACTCCAATTATTATCACAGGTAAAGATATTTTAATAAATGATAACTCAGTGTCTATCAAAAAAAAAGAACCCAAAAACATAGAAATAATCCCTCCTATAAATAGTAAACCATGGGTATTTACCTTAACTTCAAGTATAAATAATAAAACAGCAAATAATATTAATATTATTCCTGCTATATTTATTGGTAAAGTATGGAAAGAATATAATGCAATAACAAGAGAAATCACCCCTACAATACCGGGCAAAATAGAGCCAGGATTGGATAATTCAAATATCAAACCATACATGCCCAATAACATAAAAATATATGCTATATTAGGATCGCTTATCAATTTTAAAAAAGCAAGCCACCAATCAATCTCAAAAAACACCTTCTCTGGATTTAATAATTCCAATTTACAAATCTTACCATTAACTTCTAATTCTCTATTATTCAAAGCTATTATAATAGAATCCAAATCATCTGTTATTTGATCAATAACATTTAAAGACAAAGCCTCTTTTTCAGTTAATGTTTCCGATTTTCTGACAGCACTAACAAGCCATTTTTCATTTCTATTCCTTTTCTCAGCAATATTTTTCATAAAAGCAATAGCATCATTTAATATTTTCTCAGACATAACATTACTTGAATCTAATTTCATATTATTACCAATACTTACAGGATGAGCAGCTCCAAGATGAGTTCCTTCACACATAACTGCCCAATTCGAGGCCGCAGTTATAAACACACCAGCAGAGGCCGCTCTTGCTCCAGCAGGTGTTATATACACACTTATAGGTATATCAGAACTTAAAAATAGCTGCACTATTCTCCTGGTAGATTCTAATAAACCACCTGGAGTATCAAGTTTAATTATCAATAAATCTATTTTATCAATTTTACATTTATTAATTGCTTTTTCAAAATATCTATAGGTAATTGGACCTATTGGACCATCCCAATTTGCTATCATAACTTTTGAAGAATAAGACAAAGACAATAATAGGTGCAAAAAAAACAATATTCTACTTAATACTCTCATATATTTCTTCAAATCTTTTATGATGTTTCTTAAAATAATTCAAAAGCTCAGGATCAAAGCTTGATGGCTTTAACCTATTATCGCCTTTAGTTATAATTTCATAAGCATGTTCATGTGAAAAAGGAGGTTTATAAACTCTTGGACTCCTCAAAGCATCATATACATCAACTATTTTTACTATCCTGGCAGCAATATCTATCTGCTCTCCTTTTAACCCATTAGGATAACCCGTTCCATCCCATGACTCATGATGCTGTAAAGCAATTATTCTTGCCATTTCAAAATCTTTATTATCACCTAAAATTTTAGCACCATAAATAGTATGTTTCTTCATCTCTTCCCATTCTTCATGTGATAATTTACCTGGTTTTTTTAAAATATCCGGATGAACATGTAATTTCCCAACATCGTGTAATTGTGCTAACAACCTAATTCTATAACAAAATAATTCATCCATGCCCAAAGCTTTTGCTAATTCATAAGAATATTCATTCACCCTGATAATATGCTCGCCAGTATCATCATCCCATACTTCAGCAGCACGAGATAAAGCATAAATACTATATTTATACATCTCCCGAATTTTTTCCAATGATTTAAATATAGATAGATAATAACCTAAATGAATTGTAGAACTTTTAATTATATAACTCTCTAAATCTGGAACAAAATTACTAAAATTGCATGCTAAAATACTTAAATCGCCCACAGAATAATATAAAAAATTATCCATTTTATTATCTAAAATTTCTCTAACCTCAGGATGGATCTCAATAGAATTAAATTCTTCTTTATTTTTTACCACCAATAATTTTTTTTGTTCATATTTAATTAAATATGGTATATCCAATTTTATATATTCTATAACTTCCTTTTTTTCTACTTCAAACCTATAACAAAAAGCAGTAGATTCATCCCTCCTTTGATAAAAAACAAATAAATATTCTGGCATTGTTATTTTATCTTGATACTCTTTCTTAATAAGATCAATTATAACATTATCAATAGTATAGGGGAAACAATATAAACTAATTTTATTTAATTTACTTAATATCTCCTCTGAAAAATTATTAATTATCTCTAAATCATATAAAGCTATCTTAGATTTTTCTCTTTCTTTCTTTAAGTTTATCTGATTCTCAACCCTTGTCATTAACTCTGCAATATCCAATGGCTTATTTAAGAATTCATCAGCTCCACTTTTTAATGCTTCTAATTTTAAAACACTATCTTTTAATCCAGTCATCAAAATTATAGGAACGTCTGTAAAAATTTTATTCTCTCTTATACGTCTGCATGCTTCAATACCAGAAATTTCAGGCATATTTATATCCATTAATATTAAATCTGGTTTATATTCATTTAATTTATTCAATGCATCAATAGCATCTGTTGTTGCAAATAAATTATAGCCTAATTCCAAAAATATATTTTTTATTAAATCTAAAATATACTCATCATCATCAACAACTAAAATTTTACTTTTCATTACTTTCTCCCGGTGGTACTTTTAAAAAAATTAACCAAAAAAATATATTTTGTCAATAAAAATTTAAAATTATTATTTTTTAGATACATAATGATATTTTTAAAAAAATTGACAATAAAACTTTATAATATTATATTTAATATTAAAAAATGAAAGGAGATCTTATGGCTAAAAAAAAATTTCCAATGCTCTTCTGGATTGGCAATATTATTGAAGTATTGGAAAGATTCGCTTATTATGGACTATATTTAGGATTTGGCATTTATGCAACAACTTCAATTGCAAAAAATGGGTTAGGATGGACGAAAGCTGAACTTGGAGTCGTACAAACTATATTTTTATTCCTATCTTATATCATACCTCTACTTTCAGGTATTCTGGCAGATAGATATGGCTTCAAAAAAATGTTACTTTTTTCATATTTGCTATATCTCCCTGGATTTTTATTATTAATTCTCACAAAAGAATATTTTTTAGTATTACTAATAATGATATTAATTGCAGTTGCCGCTGGGTTTTTCAAGCCTCTAATAGCAGGAACAGTAAGACTAACAACTGATGAAACAAATCGAACACTCGGTTTTGGGATATTCTATTTAATGGTAAATGTAGGCGCATTTTTTGGTCCAATGACTGCAGGTGCATTGAGAATAAAATCATGGAATTATGCTTTTTTAGCATCTGCAATTAGTGTAATTCTTATGATAGTAATTACAATACTATGGTATAAAGACCCTATAACTATAGATAAATCAAAAAGAATACCGTTAACTCAAACATTTAAAGAAATTATGCCATTTCTAAAGGACCCTAAAATATTACTATTTATTCTCCTTTTCGGAATATTTATTGAAATTCCATTCTGGTCATTCTTTAATTTAGTTACAATGTATATAGACCAGTATGTACGCACAGATCTACTATATAATTCATTTATTAATTTCTTCAACAGTATAGGTCTTGAGTCTTTTGGAAAATCATTTATAGGATTATTTAGTTCTGTAAATGCCGAAGGGCAACACCATATTGCAGGTGAGACATTAGGGCATACAGCTCTATATATTATTTTATTTCAATTATTTGTTACTAAATCAACTGAAAAAATAAGAAGTATCCCAACTATAGCTATTGGAATTGGCGTAATGATATTGGGTTGCATCGGTATTGCTAATGCTACCGGCAATTATCCTGGCTTAATATTTTTAGGAATAATCTTATTTGCTATAGGGGAAATGTCATGCATGCCAAGATTTGAACAGTATCTTATATCAATGTTACCACCAGAAAAAACAGGATTAGGTGGTGGATTACTTAGGATACCTGTTGCTATTGGTGCTTTTAGCGGAGTAACTATAACTTCAATTTACGGAATATTTGAAAAAAATAATCATCCGCAATATATCTGGTATGTAATTGGGCTAATTTTATTAATAGGATTTATTCTCTTATTGCTATATGATAAATATTATAAAACAAAAGGATAAAAAAAGCTCCTCTTTGTGAGGAGCTTTTTTTATTACATTCCATATTCTTTTCTATTGCAATTACAAACTCTAACAAAAGTTTTTTTAAACTTTAATCCACCTGCAGTTTGAACAGGATCAATAACCTGTAACATATCAGGAACTTCACCACATACAGGACATGGTTTTCCAGTTTTTACTTTTTTAGCTTTTGCTAACCTAGCTTGAGTTCCACCTTCTTTTTTAGCCATTTTTCCTCCTGCTAATCAAAAATTACTCTGTTGTTTTTAATTTTAAATTTTTTCGTTAATACTTTTTCTATTATCAACGGGTAATATTCATGCTCAAATTTTAATATCCTATTTGCAAGACTCTCCGGTTCATCATATTCTCTAACTTCCACTACTTTTTGAAATATTATAGGTCCTTTATCGTACTCTTTATTAACAAAATGAATTGTTAAACCAGAATAAAAAACACCTGATTCAATTACTGCTCTATGAACATTTAATCCATAATACCCTTTCCCACCAAATGCTGGCAAAAGCGCTGGATGAATATTTATTATCATTGGATAATAATTATCTATAACAATATCTGGTATCTTTTTCAAATATCCGGCCAAAACTACTAAATCGATATTATTTTCATTTAAAATATTCAAAAAATATTCCCCAAATTGTTTATTAGATGAAAAATCTTTCTTTCTCAAAACAACATACTCAATATTATGTTCTTTTGCAATATCAATAGCTCCTATATTATCTTTACTTGCCAATAATAACTTTATAACTATATTATCGTTATTTTCAAAATATTTTATAATTGATGCAAAATTAGATCCTCGCCCTGAGGCTAAAACTGCTATACTTTTCATAAAATATTAACCCGGCCTTTAACTTTAGCACCATCTTCAATAATTATATGCGGAGCTTCCATATCTCCTTCAACAAAACTTCCCTTTTTTATATGAATCTTATTATTACAAGAAATATTTCCAACAACCCTGCCATAGCATATAATATTATTTCCTTTAATATTAGCTGTAACTTTTGACTCACTGGAAATAAAAATAGTGCCATTAATATCAATATTTCCTGAAAAACTACCTTCAAAAACAACATCTTCAGAACCTATAATTTTCCCTTTTATATTAGAATTTATACCTATCAAACTCCTGTTTAATCCACTTAAATTATTTCCAACTTCATTTAATAAATTTTGCACACTAATATCCTTTGATTTAAATTACGTTTTAATATATACAAAATTTTACTTAAGTCAAGGAAAAAAGTATATATCAAATTGCAAAGTTAGTGTTATTACAGTATTATATCAAACTAAAAAAAATATTTTATACATTCAAGATAAAAAGTTTTTCGAAATTGTTAATCAAATAACAAAACAAAAAAACTCTTGACATTTACCTAAAATTGTAATATAATGAAAAAATCAAAAAAGGAGGAATCCAATGTCAGTAAAAGTAGCTATTAACGGTTTCGGAAGAATCGGAAGATTAGTTTTCAAAGCAGCTCTAAATAATGAAAAATTGGATATTGTAGCGATTAACGATTTAACTGATGCAAAAACATTAGCACACTTATTAAAGTATGACTCGGTACATGGAAAATTTCCAGTGCCAGTATCATCAGAAGATGATTATTTAGTTGTTAATGGTAAAAAAATCAAAATATATGCTGAAAAAGACCCGGAAAATTTACCATGGAAAGAGCTGGGTGTGGAATTAGTAATTGAATCTACTGGTGTATTTAGAAAAAGAGAACAAGTTGCAAAGCATCTAAAAGCAGGTGCAAAAAAGGTTGTTTTAACAGTTCCTGCAAAAGATAAAGTAGATGCAACTGTTGTATTGGGAGTAAATGAAGAGGATATCAAACCAGAATATGAAATTTTCTCAAACGCATCATGTACAACAAATTGCTTAGCGCCAATTGCTAAAGTTCTACATAAAGAATTTGGCATCAAAAAAGGATTAATGCTAACTGTTCACTCATATACAAATGATCAAAGAGTTTTAGATTTACCTCATAAAGATTTAAGAAGAGCAAGAGCAGCGGGGTTATCTATTATTCCTACAACAACTGGTGCAGCAAAAGCTATCGGTTTAGTAATTCCTGAATTGGATGGAAAACTTGATGGCTATGCAATGAGAGTACCCACTCCAGACGGTTCCGTTGTAGATTTAACATGCGAATTAGAAAAAAATGTAACTGTAGAAGAAGTTAGTGCGGCAATGAAGAAATATGCAGAAGGTGAAATGAAAGGAATTTTAGAATATTGTGAAGATCCTGTTGTAAGTACAGATATAATTGGCAATCCTCATTCATCTATTTTTGATTCTTTATTAACACAGGTTAAAGATGGTAACTTGGTAAAAGTTGTCTCATGGTATGACAATGAATGGGGTTATTCAAATAGAGTAGTAAATTTAGCAGAAAAATTAGCTGATTTATTATAAAAAAGGGCCAATAACAATGCAAAAAAGAACAATTGACGATTTAAATCTTAAGGACAAAAAAGTCCTTATGAGAGTAGATTTTAATGTCCCTCTTGACGAAAATCAAAATATTACAGATGACACAAGAATAAAAGCAGCTCTACCTTCAATCAAAAAAGTAATTGAAGAAGGTGGAAAATTAATATTAATGTCACATCTTGGCAGGCCAAAAGGAGAAAGAAAGCCAGAATTTAGCTTAAAACCTGTTGCAAAAAGATTATCAGAGCTATTAGGTAAAGAAGTAAAATTTGTTAATGATTGTATTGGTTCTGAAGTAGAAAAAGCTGTTTCTGAATTATCAGCAGGGGATGTTCTTCTTTTAGAAAATTTAAGATTTTATAAAGAAGAAACTAAAAATGACCCTGAATTTGCAAAAAAATTAGCTTCTTTAGCTGATGTTTATATAAATGATGCTTTTGGTACAGCTCATAGAGCTCATGCATCAACAGAAGGTGTTGCTCATTATTTATCAGAAAAAGCAGTTGGATATCTTATTCAAAAAGAACTAAAATATTTAGGTCAAGCTATTGAAAATCCAGCAAGACCATTTATTGCTATTTTAGGTGGTGCAAAAGTTTCCGGCAAGATTGATGTTATAAATAATCTTTTAGATAAAGTTGATGCTTTAATAATTGGCGGCGGAATGATATTTACTTTCTACAAAGCAATGGGATATAATGTTGGAAAATCTTTATTGGAAGAAGATAAAATAAATGTTGCAAAAGAAATTTTAAATAAAGCTAAAGAAAAAAATATTACAATTCATTTCCCTGTTGATATTGTGGTAGCTGATGAATTTAAAAATGATGCTAATATTAAAATTGTTCCTTTTGATAAAATCCCAGATGGCTGGATGGGATTAGATATTGGCCCGGAAAGTATCAAAAAATTTGAAGAAGTTATTAATTCGAGTAAAACTGTTGTATGGAATGGACCAATGGGTGTATTTGAAATGGAAAATTTTGCTAAAGGAACAATAGAAATAGCTAAAGCATTAGCTAAAGCTACAGAAGAAAAAGGAGTGGTATCTGTAATCGGCGGTGGTGATTCTGTATCTGCTGTAAAAAAAGCAGGCGTTGCAGATAAAATGACTCATATTTCAACAGGTGGTGGTGCAAGTTTAGAATTTTTAGAAGGTAAAAAATTACCTGGTATTGAAGCAATAGACTAAGGGTGAAAGGAAATAATAATGGATAGATTACCATTAATTGCTGGCAACTGGAAGATGAATAAAACTTATCAAGAAGCCGAAGAATTGCTCAATGGATTAGTAAAAGGTATCGATAATAATCTGGAGGACAGAGAAGTTTTAATCTGTCCTCCATTCCCTTTCATAGATTTAGCTGTAAAACTAACAGAAAAAACTCCAATTAAAGTTGGTGCGCAAAATTTATTCTGGGAAGAAGAAGGTGCTTTTACAGGCGAAGTAAGTGGAAAAATGTTGAATAGTATTGGCTGCAAATATGTTATAGTCGGCCATTCTGAAAGAAGAGAATATTTTCAAGAAAATGATGTTTTATTATCAAAGAAATTGAAAATTGCATTGAATAATAATTTAGTACCGATATTATGTGTTGGTGAAAATCTCCCTCAAAGAGAAGCAGGACAAGAAAAAGACGTTGTTAAATCTCAAATTATAAATGCCTTAGATGGCTTTATAGCAGAAGAAATCAAAAAAATGGTTATTGCATATGAACCAATATGGGCAATAGGAACAGGCAAAACAGCAACACCTGAACAAGCTCAAGAAATGCATAATTTTATACGCCTAACAATTGCAGACAAATACGGTTTTGATTCTGCAGAAGAGGTTAGAATTCTTTACGGTGGTAGTGTAAAACCAGATAATATTGACCAATTGATGTCTCAAATGGATATTGATGGAGCATTGGTTGGTGGTGCAAGTCTTAAAGCTGAATCATTCTTAAGGATTATTAATTTTCAATAGGAGAACTTCATGGAATATTTTTTATTTCTGCTAATTTTGATAGTAGCTATTTTACTTATTGCTGTGATATTACTACAATCAAGTAAAGGTGGTGGACTTGCTGCTGGATTAGGTGGTGGAATGGCTACAAACTTTTTAGGCACCAGAGGTACAGCGACTTTTTTAACAAAAGCCACTACAATTCTGGCAACTGTGTTTTTTGTATTAATAATAATTATGCATTTTTATATGAGTGGTAAATATAAATCTTCCTATAAAAGCAATGTAGAAAATTTAATAAGACAAGAACAGCAAATTCCAACAAGTGCCGCTCAACAATTATCAGAAGAACAAAATACAAAAACAAAAAACCAAAACAAACAGCAATCACAACCACAGCAGCAAAAACAACAACCCAAGCAACAACAAACTCCTAAAAAATAAATTATTCAATGCCGAAGTGGTGGAACTGGTAGACACGCTATCTTGAGGGGGTAGTAGGCGACTGCCTGTGCGGGTTCGAGTCCCGCCTTCGGCAATTAATGAAAAAATTTATTCTTATATATCTTTTTATTTTATTAATTTTTATTAAAGCAGCAGATTATAAAATAATAGGTTATTATCCATATTGGAGTATTTATCAGTTACCACCTGAAAATATAAAAATACAATATATAACACATATTAATTATGCATTCATAGAAAAAGTAAACGATAATGGCAAAATTATAATTTCTGATAATATTATCATTCCATCTCTTAATAATATTATTCACGATAATAATAAAAAAATTCTTATTTCTGTTGGAGGATGGGGTGGACTGATCAATTTTTCAAATATAATAAAAAAGCAAAAACTAAGGCAAAATTTTATTAATAGTATCATAAATTTCTGTATTGATTATGATTTTGACGGAATTGATATTGACTGGGAATTTCCCTCTTCAAACTCTGATAAGGAAAATTTAACACTATTAATAAAAGAGTTAAAATCCAAAATAAATGAAGAATATCCTGAATTATTGCTTACAATGGCAATTCCCAATGGCGGATATTATGGACAATGGTTTGATTATGAAAAATTACAGGAACATATAGATTGGTTCAATTTAATGTCATACGATTACCATGGAAGCTGGTCATCTCATAGTGGTCATAATGCACCATTATATGCTCCTTCGAATTGTTATGACGGTTCAATCTCTCAATCAATAGAATATCTAATCAAACAGCGGAAGCTAAGTCCTCAAAAACTCGTATTAGGTGTACCTTTCTATGGTAAAAAATTTAATACTGATAAACTTTACACATCTTTTAGTGAATGTTCAGGTGTTTTATACCGAGATATAATTACTTACTTAAATAAAGGATGGAAATATAACTGGGATGATATATCCAAAGTTCCATATTTAACAAATACTTCAGAAAATGCCTTAATTACTTATGATGATTCTCTTTCTATAGCAATAAAAACAAAATATGCTATCGATAATCAATTAAATGGTGTTATGATATGGGCACTAAATCAAGATTCTGACAATAGTATTCTTTTATCTTCCATATATAATACTATCACAAACAATACTTCTCTCAAAAATAAAAATATAATGGCTCAAAAAATAGCATTAAAAATATTCCCAAATCCTTGCAATAAATTCTGTTATATTTCATTAAATGACTATAAATATAATTTATTAAAAATCAATATATATAATATAAATGGGCAAAATATTTTTTCTAAATCCTATTCTGCTCTACATAGCAATATTATAAAAATTAATTTTAATAATGACATCTCATCCGGAATATATTTCCTAAAATTACAAATAAATAATAAAATATTTCATAAAAAAATTACTTTAATCAAATAATACTTTTACTAAAAAAAATCAAATAATTAAAAAAATAAAATAAATGATAAATAAAAATATCAACTAAATAAAAAAAACTAAAGACGCCCATAACTAAATTAATATTGCTAAAATTATATCTCATTACTATTATAGAATTTGTTTATGTTCATCTACAATGATATTAAAATATTTATGAATTATGATCTAATTCACTTCTCCACTATTATATTCTACCCGGGAAATAATTTTCTCTTCAATCTATCGAATCGATCCCATTTTATAAATCTTGTCTCTCTAACTGTTCTGTATAAAATAAAAATCCCATAAATTAAAAATATAATATTTGAAAACCACATTGCAAGCCATGGTGGAACCACCCCTTTATCACCAAGCTCTTCACCTACAAGTAAACTCCCCCACGATAGTACAAAAAATATCATACTAATTATAATAGAGGGTCCCACTCCCCCTCTCTTCGATCTTACTCCCAATGGAACTCCAAGTAAAACAAATATAATACAAGCAAATGCAATCGCAAATTTTTTATGAATTTCTACTTTATATTGATTAATTTGATATTCCAAATTTTTTTTAATGTTCACCTCATTTTTCAATCTATAATATGTTGTCATAGTAATAGGTTTTCTTCCCATCAACAAAATTGATAAATCATTTCTAATATATTTCTTACACCTATTTTTAGTATTTTTAATTCTCATTTTTAAAGTATCAATATAACTATTCATCATTGATATGTTCATCTCCCTCTGCCCTCGATTAAAAACAAAATCCCTGGTACTATCAGAACTCAAATTATACTTATATACAAGTTCATTAAACTTTATAGAAGAATATCCCCCGTCATTTTTTTTATTAAATTTATAAATTTCACCGTAGTTTAATTTTAATATCATAATATCCTTATTAGCATCATAAGCAATTATACCATCTTTGGAAGTTATAATATCAGGAGTTCTACCCTTGCTATAATCATAAATGACAACATTCTTCATATAATTTTTTTTTCTATCAAGATTATCACAAAATAACACGAAACTATCACCAATTTTATTAAATTTGCCTTCTTCCAAAGCTATAGTGGGAGTAGAAGCCTTAATTCTAAATTCTAAATTTTTTAAATAATAATTCGCATCTGGCAATATATTATTATTAAAATAAAAAATTATTCCTGTATTTATCAGTCCAAATAATAAAGAAGGAATTAAAAGAGAATAAAGGCTTATTCCACTTGCTTTTATAGCCATTATTTCATTGTCTTCAGTCAATTTTCCATAAGTCATAATTGTAGCAAGCAATACACTCATAGGAATAGAAAGAGCAATAATATGCGCAAGACTTAAATATACCATCTTAAATATTACAGAATATTCAACCCCTTTTTTCAAAATCATATCTGTAATTAAAATAAATTCATTAACAACCATAATACCAGTTATTAAAAAAATAGAAAAAAAGTATGGCGGTAATAATTCCTTAAAAATATATCTATATAAAATTTTCATTCAATAATAGAAGTAAAATCACCATCTTTTACAATGGTTTTAATTTTCATATTTTTATTAATATTATTCTTTGAATTAATTATTTTATCATCCAAAGATAAAGTAATAGAATACCCTCTATCCAAAATATTTTTAGGATTCAATGCTTCTAAATGTCTTTTTAATGAAATAACATGTTGTTTTTTTAATTCTACTTTATTTTCAAAATTATTTTTCAATCGAGAAGTTAAACTATCAATATACTGTATTTTTTGGTTCAATAAATCAATCATACGTTCATAATTTAGTATACGCTTTGCTCTTTTATACCTTTGTTTATAATTATTATAAATAGAAATCATAGTTACAACTAATTTTTGCTTCATTAATATAACTTTATTTTCTAATTCCTTAATATCCTTAACAGCAATCTCAGCTGCAGCAGATGGAGTAGCTGCTCGTATATCAGCAACAAAATCAGCAATAGTAAAATCTATTTCATGACCTACTGCAGAAATAATAGGTATTTTCGATTCAAAAATAGCCCTTGCAACAATTTCTTCATTGAAAGCCCATAAATCCTCCAAAGAGCCACCGCCTCTACCAACAATTAAGACATCAACTTTCCCATATTCATTAAATTCTTTAATTGCTTGAGCAATTTCAGCTGCAGCAGTATCTCCCTGTACCCTCACTGGTCTTAAAATTATATCAACTGAAGGATAACGTCTTCTCAATACTTTTATTATATCTCTTATTGCTGCTCCGGTTCTTGAAGTAACAACTCCAATAATCTCAGGAAATGCCGGTATAGGTTTTTTAAATTTCTCATCAAATAATCCTTCTTGTTCCAATTTCTTCTTCAATTGCTCAAAAGCAAGCTGAAGCTCTCCTAAACCCGCAGGCATCAAAGAGGAAATTATAATCTGATAATTACCTCCTTTTTCATATACTGCTAACTTGCCAAATACATTAACTTTTAACCCATTCTCTAAATTAAATTTTATATTCTGAGCAGTAGATCTCCATATAACAGCTTGAATCTGACTCTTATCATCTTTTAGCGTAAGATATATATGACCTGAAGAATGCCTCTTATAATTTGAAATCTCTCCTACAACATATACAACTGGAAATGAATCTTCAAGTAAATTTTTAATCTGTAATGTCAATTCATATATTGTTAATGGTTTCTCCATTAGTGAATTTTCTATATTATTCATTTTTTATTTTCCTATATAAAAAAGCTTTTAATGTTTGAAACATTAATAAAGAAGTTGTTATACTACCTACCCCTCCTGGAACAGGTGTTATTAAACTAACTTTGTTATAAACATCTTCAAAATCAACATCTCCAACCATCTTATGCTTACCATCAACTATAATATCATTTATTCCTGCATCTATTACTACTGCATCTTTTTTTATCATAGATGATTTTATAAAATTAGCCCTGCCAATTCCAATTATCAAAATATCAGCATTTAATAAATATTCCTCAAGATTCTGTGTTCTTGAATGACATACAGTAACAGTAGCATTTGCATACTCATCCTTTTCTAACAACATTAAAGCCAGAGGCTTTCCAATGACAATGCTTCTATTCAAAATAACAACATTTTTCCCCTCTGGTTTTATATCATAATATTTTAACAATGAATATATAGCCAAAGCAGTATTAGGATAAAATAAAATATTATTACCTGTTACCAGCTTGCCTAAATTCTTAGTTGACTGGCAATCCACATCTTTATATTCTGATATTGCATCAAGAATCATTTGAGTATTTAAATGCTTTGGTAAAGGAACCTGTACTTGAATTCCATCTATTTCATTAGAACTATTCAAATTATTAATCAAAGAAATCAATTCTTGTTGACTAATGCCAGGCTCAAATTTTTTTTCAATAGCATTTAGTCCAATTTTATTAAAATTTTTAATAATTGACTTAACATAATAATTAGAAGCAGGATCTAATCCAGAATTAACAATTGCCAAAGTAGGTTTTCTATCTAATCGAAAAGCAAAATCCTTAATAATTTGTTTAATCTCTCTGGCAATTTTTCTACCATCGAGTTTTTTATCTTGAGCATAAAATTTTAAAGAATTTAAACTACTGAGTAAATTTTCAATCATAACTCTTTTTTATTGAAAACCTTTCAATACCGTTAGCCAAACCTGTTGATTTATTAATAGTTACAACAACACCTTCTAATTTAGGTAAATTTTTTGATGAATTTAACTTCATAGGAATCTGAGTTAAAAATCTATATATACTTTGAGAAGGTTCAAACCCCATAACAGAATAATGAGCACCTGTCATTCCGGCATCTGTTATATAAGCTGTTCCACCAGGTAATACTTCTTCATCAGCAGTCTGAACATGAGTATGAGAACCAATAACAGCAGAAATCCTACCATCAAAATAAAACCCAAAAGCTTTCTTCTCTGCTGTTGATATGGCATGAAAATCAACAATAATGTAATTGGTTTTTTTTCTAATAAAATCAATACGTTCTTCTAATGCTGCAAATGGGCAATCTATAGGCTTCATAAAAGTTCTTCCCTCAAGATTAACAGCGGCTAATACTATTCCTTCTTTTTCTATAAAAGCATAACCACTGCCTGGCACCTCTGTTGTATAATTCAAAGGTCTTAATAATCTGGATTCCTTTTCTAAAACGAACTCAACATCTTTTTTATCCCACACATGAGAACCCGTTGTTATAATATCAACTCCTGACTGAAATAACTTATAAACTATATCAACCGTAATACCAAGACCACCTGCGGAATTTTCTCCATTAGCTATAATAAAAAGAGGATCATATTTTTCTTTTAAATAATTTATTTTCTCAGTAAAAAAGCTCCTACCTGCCCGCCCTACAATGTCAGCTATAAAAATAATATTAAAATTATTTTGCATATTCTATCGCCCTCTTTTCTCTAATAACGGTAACTTTAATTTGTCCCGGAAATTCTAATTCATTTTTTATTTTTTCAGCAATATTAGAAGCAAGTTCGTCGGCTCCAAGATCATCTATTTCTTTAGGATTAACAATAACTCTCACTTCTCTTCCTGCTTGTATAGCATAAGCTTTCTCAACACCTTCAAAAGAATCAGCAATATTTTCCAATCTCTCTAATCTTCTAATATATTGTTCAAGACTTTCTCTTCTTGCACCAGGTCTTGCTCCGGATATTGCATCAGCAGCCTGTACAATAACTGTAATTGGACTAATTGGTTCTACATCTTCATGATGACCGAGTATAGCATTAAGAACAATATCCTTTTCTCCATAGCGTTTCGCATATTCATAACCAATTTCTGTATGAGTTCCTTCCATATCTCTATCAATAGCCTTACCAATATCATGCAAAAGTCCTGCTCTTTTGGCAAGAGTAACATTCAAACCAAGTTCTGCAGCAATACCTGCACTAATAATTGCAACTTCTTTTGAATGAGCCAATACATTCTGTCCATATGAAGTTCTATATTTCAATTTCCCCAATAACTTAACTAATTCTGGATGTAAATCATGTATTCCCAGATCAAATAACACATTTTCTGCCTCTTCAATCATATTCTTCTCAAATTCTTTTTCCACTTTCTCAACAACTTCTTCTATCCTACCCGGATGAATTCTTCCATCTTTAATAAGAATTTCCATAGCTCTTTTCGCTATTTCTCTTTTTAATGTATTAAAAGCAGATAATACAATAAAACCAGGAGAATCATCAACAATAACATCAACCCCTGTAATCTCTTCAAAATGCTTTATATTTCTTCCTTCTCTACCAATAATTCTACCTTTCATCATATCATCATTACCTAAATCTACTGTAGAAACTGTTGAATTAACACTTACATCAGCAGCACATCTCTGTATTGCCTGAACAATAACCTCATTAGCTTCTTTTTCAGCATTTTTTATAACATTTTCTTTAATTTCCTTTGCTCTTTGTAAAGCCTCTCTTCTTGCTTTTTCCTCAACTTCTTTCAATAACAAATCTTTAGCTTCTTCTTCTGTCAATTTTGAAATTTCTTCCAATTTCTTCACTTCTTGTTCTACTAATTGACTGACTTCTTGTTCCTTCTTCTCAAGTTCTTTTTTGAGTTTATTAAGCTCTTCTTCCTTAGTACTAACATCCAATTCCTTTTTATTAATAAACTCCGCTTTCTTTTCTATTGAAGCCTCTCGCTGCATTAACTTCTTCTCAATCTCCTGAAGTTCTAACCTCTTGCTTTTAGTTTCTTCTTCAAATTTATGTTTGAGTCTATACATTTCATCTTTAGCTTCAATTGATGCTGTTTTTTTAATTAATGAAGCTTCCTTTTCCGCTTCCTCTATAATTTTTTTAGATTGTATTTCAGCATTTTGGATCTTTGTCTGAAAAATTTTTTTAGCAATAAAAAAGCCAACTCCAAAAGCCAATAAAAATCCTATAACAGAACTTATAACTGTACTCATCTATTTTCCTCCTTTAATCGCAGTCATTTTGTTATGTTCAAATTCTTGTTTCCAATCTCAAAAATAAAAACCTATTAAAAAACCCCGCTTTGCCGTGTAGTTTGGAGATTTGAACCTTGCGGTTCAATTAGAGACAATCCAATGAAGCAGACAAGCCACTTCAAAAGATTGTCTCAAAATTTTGAGTGTTGGCTCAAATTTTCCCGACTATCACGAGCAAAGCAGGGTTTATTTATCTAACAAATCTTTCATGCGTTTTTCAATTTTATCTAATTTTTCATCCTGTTCTTTTTTATAGGTGAAAAATTCATCCGCAATAAAAAAAACTGCAAGCAATGCTATTTTCTCTGTTGATTGAAACGGTGCCTTACTCTCTATCTCTTTTATCTTTGTATTAACAAAATCCTCTAAATTTCTCACATATTCATCACTTGCATCTGTTTTTAAATTAAATTTATTTCCATGTATAGTAATATTTACTACTCTCTTCATTTCGTGATAGCCGTTTTTTTTTAATCTTCTAATAAATCTAACATTCTCTTAATACGAACTGCAATCTCTTCTTCTTTATTCTTCAACTCACTAAAACTTTTTTCAATATCTTTCAACCTTTTATTTTCATCTTCCAAATCATTTAATTTATATTTTAATTGCTTAATTTCATTCTCTAATTGCTCTTTAATTAATTCTAAATTCTTTTTATCTTCTTCTAATATCTTTACTCGCTGAGATAAAAAATTTATCTTACCTTCTAACTTATCTAAAATCTCAAGTTCCACACCGAACCTCTTTATCTTAAAACCAAATCAAAAGTTTTACTCATCTGCATTCTAATCTTCTCGTTTACCCTATTAACACTTTCATCTGTCAATGTCTTCTTCTTATCTCGATAAATAATTTTTATAGTTATTGCAACCTCATCTGAAGCCATATTCTTACCTTTATACAAATCTTTTAAATAAACATTCTGAATAAGATTCTTGCCTATGCCCTTAATCAAATTATAACATTTTCTAAAACTAAAATCTGACCTTGCAATAAAAGAAATATCTCTATCAATGAAAGGAAATGGGACTATCTCTTTCAAAATAAATTGTCTTTCTTTATAAAATTCTAAAAGAAAATCAAAATCTAATTCAGAAACTACAAAATCTTTTTTTACTTCAAATTTTTCACTTAAATCTTTATTTAATAAACCAATAAAACCTATTATCCTGTCTCCATAAACAAGCTCTGCTTGAAAATCTTTATCTAAAAAATCTAAATTAGATTTTCTAAATTCTAACAATTCTTCAGATAATCCAACCAGATATAAATAATTTTCAACAATACCTTTTAAATAATAAAAATCAAGTTCCTGATCCGTTGTTCTCCAAAAATTCTGATTCTTCCAATTAGCAATACCAATTGATAACCTATATCTTTCATCAGGCAAAACAGAAAAACCATTAGAAATAAATATCTTCCCTACTTCAAATAACTTAACAATTTCATGATATCTATTTACATTTAATCTAAGAGTCTTAATAAGTCCAGGAATTAATGATTGTCTTAAGCCATCTAATTCCTTGCTCAATGGATTTAATATTTTCACAAATTTATCTTTAGAAGAAAAATACCCTGAAAATTCGGTATCGATTAGTGGATTTGTGAGAATCCTATTAAAACCATTTCCTAAAAAATAATTATCCACTAATTTATAAAGATTTTCTTCAAATAAATTATCTTTAACTTTAAAATTTAAAGTTATCTGATTAGAAACTGGTATCTTATCATAACCATAAATACGTGCTATTTCTTCTATTAAATCAATTTCCCTCGATAAATCATGCCGATACAAAGGAACAATGCATTCCAGTTCAGAATTATTTCTACTTTTTATTTCAATGCCAATGCTTGTAAAAATAGAATCTACTACTGACTTCTCTATATCCAGATTAACTTTTTGCTTCAGACTATCGTAAGAAAAAATAATTTGTTTCTTCTCAAGTTTATTCGGATAAACATCTACTGTTCTATAAATATATTTTGCATTGGCCAAATTCTTAAAAAGATACGCTGCATAGTCCGCAGCATAAGCTGTTATCTCAGGATTTGCTCCTCTTGAAAACCTATTAGATGCTTCTGTATGCAATCCTAATATCCTTCGAGCTCTAAAAATTGCCTTAGGATCAAAATAAGCACTTTCGAGAAAAATATCTTTCGTTGAGGAATCTATTTCTGTTTCAGCACCACCCATAACACCAGCAATTGCAATTGGTTCACCATTATCAGTAATCATTAAAATATTTTCATCTAACTGCCTTTCAACATCATCTAATGTTGTAAATTTTTGACCTTTTTCAGCCTTTTTTATAATTACTTTTTTATTTGGCAGCTTTTGATAATCAAAAGCATGCAGAGGTTGTCCATATTCAATCATAACAAGATTTGTTATATCAACAACATTATTAATAGATCTCATACCTGCTATTTCAATCTTATTTCTTAGCCAGTATGGAGATTCTGTTATCTGAACATCCTTAATAAGCTTCCCACAATATCTCGGACATCCCTGCAAATCTTCAATTTCAATATCAAACTCATCAGATATCTCTAATTCATTCTCCAAGTTAAATTCACGTTTTTTCAACGGAGTATTAAACAATGCAGAAATTTCTCGGGCTATTCCAATTATCGATAAAGCATCAGGTCTATTAGCAGTAATTTCAAGCTCATAGACATAATCATCAAAATATTCTACTTCATTTAAAGGCTTTCCAACTTCTAAATCATCTGGCAATACAAGGATACCTTGGTGCTCTTCAGATAATTCTAATTCCTTAGCAGAACATATCATACCATATGATTCTATACCTCGAAGCTTTGCTTTTTTTATCTTAAAATTTCCCGGTAATTCTGCTCCAATTAAAGCAACCGGTACTGTTTGCCCTGCCTTAACATTAGGCGCTCCACATACTATTTGCAATAATTCTGTTCCAACATCAACTTTACATACAGATAATTTATCAGCCTCTGGATGTTTATTAGATTCTATAACTTTACCAACCACTAAATTTGATAAATCCTGTAATCTTTTTTCAAATGCTACTACTTCAAGCCCTGCATTGGTCAATTTATCAACCAATTCTTCTGGGGAAAAATTGATTTCAACAAATTCCGATAACCATTTATAACTAAATCTCATATCTTTTTAAAATTGGTTTAAAAAATTCAAATTATTTTCAAAAAATAATCTTATATCATTAATCTGATATTTTAACATTGTAATCCTTTCAACACCCATACCAAAAGCATAACCACTATAAATTTCAGTATCATAATCAACATATTTAAAAACTTCAGGATCAACCATACCAGCTCCAGCTACCTCTATCCAACCAGTATGTTTACAAACATTACAACCTTTACCACCGCAAAAAATGCAACTTATATCTACCTCTGTACTTGGCTCTGTAAATGGGAAAAATGAAGGCCTAAAACGCAACTTTACATCTTTTGAAAAAAATGATTGAAAAAAATATGTCAAAATTCCTTTTAAATCTGCAAAACTTACATTTTTATCAACATACAACCCCTCTATCTGATGAAAAACCGGAGAATGTGTAGCATCAGGAGTATCACTTCTATAACAGGGACCTGGCGAAATCATTGCAATAGGAGGCTTTTGTTTTTCCATAACTCTAATTTGAACAGGAGATGTATGTGTCCTCAATAAAATATGCTCTGATACATAAAAAGTATCATGCATATCTCTTGCAGGATGATCTTCAGGTATATTAAGTGCTTCAAAATTATAATAATCTGTCTCTACCTGGGGACCTTCAACTATATCAAACCCTACATTAGAAAAAATACTCTTACAATCTTCTAACACCTTTAATATAATATTTTTATATCCTTTAGAAACATAAGTCCCCGGCAAAGTAATATCATAAAAAACTAAATCTTTTTTAGAGCTTAAAGCTTTTTCTATTTTTTTAACTTCTGCTTCAATATCCTTTTTCAACATATTAGCTTCTTTACCAACAATTCGTTTCATATCAACAGCAAGTTCTGGCAATAATTTCAAAATCTCAGTTATTTTACCTGTTTTTTTATTCAAATATTTACTTTTAAACTCTAATAAATCAGAGATTTTTGAAATTTCTTTAAGCTCTTTTTCGGCTTCTTTTCTAATATTTTTTAACTTTTCAATAATATCCATTTCTTAAGCCAAAGCCTGTTTAACCTGTTCAACAACACTTTTAAAAGCAACAGGATCATTAACAGCAAGATCTGCCAAATATTTTCTATTTAAATTAATTTCAGCTTTTTTCAAACCATTAATAAATTTACTATAAGAAATTCCATTTTCTCTACATGCAGCGTTAATCCTAACAATCCACAATTTTCTAAAATCTCTTTTTCTTAATTTTCTACCAACATAAGAAAATTGCAACGCTCTTTCTACTGCTTCTGTAGCAGTTCTAATTAAATTCTTTCTTCTTCCCCAATACCCTTTTGCTTGCTTTAATATTTTTTTCTTTCTTCTATGAGAAGCAACAGTTGATTTAACTCTTGTCATTATTCCACTCCTTCTATAGATATGGTATCAATTGTTTAACTCTTTTTTCATCTGCTTTTGCAACAATAACATTTTTCCTTAAATTTCTTTTTCTTTTAGAAGATTTATTAAGCATCAAATGGCTTGCAAAAGATCTATCTCTTTTAATTTTTCCTTTGCCTGTTTTTTTAAACCTCTTTGCAGCTCCTCTATGAGTTTTTATCTTCGGCATTTTCATCTCCTTTTTGTTTTTTTTGTAATTCTTTTAATTGTTTCTGGCTCTTTGGAGCAAGAACCATCTGCATCAACCTATTTTCCAATTTAGGCTCCACTTCCACATTAGAAATATCTTTTAAAGTTTCTATCAAATTATTTAATACCTCATAACCATACTCTGGATGCGATAATTCCCTACCTCTAAACCGAACTGTCAACTTAACCTTATCGCCATTTTCAAGAAAAGATCTAATATGCTTTATTTTAACATCTAAATCATGTTTATCAATCTTAGGACGCATTTTTATTTCTTTTACTTGAATCTTATGTTGTTTTTTCTTTGCCAATTTTTGTTTTTTATTAATCTTATACTTATACTTTCCATAATCCAATATTCTACATACGGGCGGTTTTGCATCTGGTGCCACTTCCACTAAATCAAGATTTCGTTCTTCTGCTAATTTTATTGCATCATTTACAGATACAATCCCCACTTGTTTTCCTTTATCGTCTATCAATCTCACTTTAGGTGCGCGAATCTCATAGTTAATACGTAAATTCTCAGCCTTAATAGTCTTTCCTCCTGCTAAATTGTTTTATTATTTATTTTTTCTTTCATTTCTTTAATTAAATCATCAATAGAAATAGAACCTCTATCTCCTATTTTTCTCTGCCTAAGAGATAAATTCCCGGATTCTTTTTCCTTTTCTCCAACAATAGCCATATATGGCACTTTATGCATCTCTGATTCTCTAATTTTATACTTAAGGTTCTCATTTCTGGTATCTACAAAAACCCTTATACCTTCTTTTAAAAATATATCAGAGATTTCTTTTGCAAAATCTAAATATTTTTCAGAAACGGGGATAATAGCCAGCTGAACTGGTGCCAGCCAGAGAGGGAAATCACCCGCATAATGCTCAATCAATATGCCAAAAAATCTTTCTAAAGAACCCATCAATGCTCTATGTATCATTATAGGCTGATGCTCTTTTCCATCTTCTCCAATATAAGATATGCCAAACCTCTCAGGCAAATTAAAATCTACCTGAATAGTAGAACATTGCCATGATCTATTTAATACATCTTTAATTTTTATATCTATTTTAGGACCATAAAAAACGCCTTCCCCCGGATCTATTTCATATTCCAATCCTATTGATTCTAAAGCATCTTTTAAAGATTCTGTAGCTATATCCCAATTCTCCTGAGAACCTACAAATTTTTCAGGCTGAGTTGATAAATAAACCTCATACCTTTCAAAACCAAAGGTTTTCAATATAAATAAAGTAAAATTTAATACTTTTGATATTTCATCTTTCAACTGCTCTGGAGTACAATAAACATGTGCATCATCCTGAGTAAAACCTCGCACTCTCATCAAACCATGCAAAACACCACTTCTTTCATAACGATATACTGTCCCAAGTTCAGCATATCTGATAGGCAACTCACGATAACTTCTTAATTTACTTTTATATATGTTAATATGAAAAGGACAATTCATAGGCTTTAGCTGATAAAAAGAATTTTCTACCTTCATCGGCGAAAACATATTCTCATTATAAAAACCTAAATGCCCACTCGTTTCCCATAAATCAATCCTTGCAATATGAGGCGTATATAACAAATGATAACCTGCCTTAAAATGCTCATTTTTCCAGAAATTTTCAATCTCATTCCTTATAATACTTCCTTTAGGATGCCAGAGTACAAGCCCAGGACCTATTTCATTATTTATATCAAACAATTCTAATTCTTTACCTAATTTTCTATGGTCTCTCTTCTTCGCTTCCTCTAATCTATTCAAATATTCTTTTAATAATTTTTTATCAGGAAAGGAAATTCCATAAATTCTTTGCAACATCTTATTATTTTCATCGCCTCTCCAATAAGCACCAGCAATACTCAATAATTTCACAGCTTTTATCATTCCCGTAGAAGGTAAATGCGGCCCTCTACAAAGATCAATAAATGAAGAATGTTTGTAAATTGATATCACCTCTCCCTCTGGAAGCTCATTTATCAACTCTACTTTATACTTCTCCCCCATTTCTTCAAATAATTTTAACGCTTCTTCTCTTGATATTTCCTCTCTAACAAAAGGTGCATTCTCTTTAGTAATTTCTTTCATTCTATTTTCAATCTTCTCAAGATCCTCTGGTGTAAATGGCTCATCTCTATCAAAATCATAATAAAATCCTTCCTCAATCGCAGGCCCTATAGTAACCAATGTCTCCGGGAATAAATCTTTCACAGCCTGCGCCATTACATGAGCACTACTATGCCAATAAACCATCTTCCCTTGAGGATCATCAAAAGTCAAAATTTTAATAGAACAATCTTTTTCAATAGGTCTTGTCAAATCTATCACATCTCTATCATCTATTAAAATAGCAACTGCCTTTCTCGCAAGGCTATTTGATATCTCTTTGGCAATCTCAAGGCCTGTTACACGATTATTATACTCTTTTATATTTCCATCAGGAAATTTAATTCTAACCATTTAATCTTCCTTTGTTTCTTTTTTTGATTTAAACTATATTAAAATAATTTTAAGCAATTGTCAATAAAAAAATTATTATAGACAAGATAAAATCATTTTATTACAATCTCATCACAAAATATCCAGGCTTTACCACCATATCCAATATGCCATTTTGGGCATGTTCTTATATTCTTTGCAACTACTTTTATATATCTAAGTTTTTTCGATATTTTAAAACTAAAATTTTTTACTCCCATTTTACCTTCTGGTTTAATAAATTCTGAATATTCACCTAATTTAATATAATTTCTCCCATCTATAGAATAATACGCTATAACCTCTTTGGGATAAAAAATCCAGGATAATTGATTCTGCATAAAATAAGCATCAACTTCCTTAATATAACGAACTCGTTTTAAATCTATTGTCGCTTCCAGATCACTTCCTTCAAATCCAAGCCATTGTAAATCATGAATATCCCTGCTACCGAATTTCCCATTAATCAAGGTTTGTGCGCCATTACCATAATACTTTACACTGGGAGGATTTTTTAAAGTAATCACAGCTCCCTTTGCCAGATTATCAACTTCAATAGTTCTATCAAATCCTTTTCTTGCCGGTGGTCTAATACCTTTTCCCTTCCTATTGGTTAATCTATCCCCCAATTCTTCTCTTGCTATTTCAGCCAAAGAATCTAATCTTGCAACTATATCAGGATATTCAGCTGATAAATCTTTCGTTTCATACGGATCATCTTCAAGATTATACAATGCCGGTTCAACTTCTATAAAAGCATAAGGCCCAGGAAAACCATCCCTGCCCGGTTCAACCCCAACATAAGAGCGTGAACGATGTTTAAAAACTCGTTTCCACTTCCCTTCTCTTATTGCTCTTAATTCTCCCATATAATAAAAATAAAAAATATTACGCGGATTAGCGTTTTCATCACCCATCATCAATGGTAAAATACTAACTCCATCTATTGTTTTATTAGATAATTTATACCCAACAATTTCAGCTATAGTAGGTAAAATATCAATTGTTGAAGATAATTTATTACAAACAGAACCTGCTGGTATCTTACCAGGCCATCTCATAATACAAGGTACCCTCGGCCCACCTTCAAATGCAGTTCCTTTCCCTTCTCTAAGACCACCAGTAGAACCTGCATGATTACCAAAATTTAACCATGGTCCATTATCACTTGCATATATAATTAATGTATTATCAGACAAATTATACTTATCTAAAATCTTCAAAATCTCACCAACTGACCAATCAATCTCTTCTATAACATCACCATACATCCCCTGCTTACTTTTACCCCTAAATTTATCAGAAACTCCAAGAGGTACATGTGGCATAGAATGAGCGAAATATAAAAAAAATGGTTTATCCTTATTCTGTTCTATAAATTTTAATGCTCTTTCTGTATATCTTGTAGTTAAAGTAGCCTGATCATCCAATGTTTTTATATAATTTACAACACTATCACCATCAATCAAAGGCAGAGGAGGATACATTGATTTTATACCTTTTGTAGCAGGCTTTCCATCATAGTCAACAGGCCACATGTCATTAGAATAGGGCAATCCCAAATATTCATCAAAACCATGATGTATTGGCAAAAATTCTTTATAATGGCCTAAATGCCATTTACCAACCATACCGGTTGCATACCCTTTCCCCTTCAATAATTCAGCAATTGTAAGCTCATCATGATTCAAACCTGTTTGATCCCAAGGTGCCAATGCTCCAAAAATTGAAACTCTTTCAGCATAACATCCAGTAAGTAAAGAAGCCCTTGATGCAGAACATACTGCCTGACTTGCATAGAATTGAGTAAATTGCATTCCTTCTTTTGCTAATCTATCCAAATTTGGTGTCTGAAATCCTTTTGCGCCATAAACTCCCACATCTCCATACCCTTGATCATCTGTAAAAATAATAATTATATTGGGTAATTTTTGACTATTAAAAGAACATTTTAAAAAATTTAAAGCCACTAATGATAATGAAAACTTGGTAAATTTTTTTAAAAATTCTCTTCTTGTAGCCATTTAATCCTCTCTCTTTTACTATTTTATCTTACTACTTTTATAATTTATTAATTAACTTAATTAATTATAAATAAAAAAATAATATTTTTCAATAAATTTTTTTATTGAAATGAAAAAAATTTAAAATATATTTATATTAAGATGAAAAATATATATCACAATCTCCTGTTTTATAAATTCGCACTCTATGGATTTTTAAAAAATCAAAAATACTTTGAACCATTTATAATTATATTTCTCAAAACATATAATATCTCTTTCACTCAAATAGGTATTTTATATGCAATAAAAGAAATAACAACTAACTTTTTAGAAATTCCTTCTGGTATTTTTGCTGATGCTTTCGGCAGAAAAAAAGCAATGCTTATATCATTTTCATCATATATAATTTCATTTATCATATTCTATTCTTTTCATGATTTCTATTTTTTTTCAATAGCAATGCTCTTTTTTGGTTTTGGTGAAGCCTTCAGATCTGGAACTCATAAAGCAATGATTTATTCATATTTAAAATATAACAATCTTTCTCAATATAAAGTGGAATTCTACGGGCACACAAGAGCCTCATCACAAATCGGCAGCGCAATATCTGTCTTAATTTCTGCCTATATTATCATTATATCCCACAATATAGCAAAAATATTCTTCTTTTCAATAATTCCATATATCATTGCATTTATTTTAATTCTCTCATATCCAAATTATTTAGATTATGAAATTAAAAACAAAAACAAAAGACTAACAACAACATTTAAAGACATTAAAAAAAACTTGAAAATCTGGTACAATATTAAAATTTTACTAAATATCTCATTATATTCAGCATATTTCAAAGCAATAAAAGATTACATCCAAGCAATCATAAAACAATTTAGTCCATTTATCATTGCTTTGCCTTTTATAAAAAAAGAACATAAAACTACTATTGTCATTGCATTTGTATATTTTGTATTCTATATATTATCATCTTTTGCTTCTGCAAATTCAAAAAAAGCTCTCGATAAAATAAAATCCAAATCAACACTACTAAATATATCTCTTATTTTTGCAATTGTAAGTGCATTATTGATTGCTCTATTTTATAAATTTAAATTCTTATCCATTATTATCATTATATATTTATTTATATTTCTAATTGAGAATATCAGAAAACCAATTGCAATTGCATACATAAATGAAAAAATTAATACCGATATTTTCGCATCAATCTTATCCTTACAAAACAACCTAAGAACAATATTAACAGCTTTAATTTCAATAATTTTTGGATTTCTTATTGATACATTATCAATTTACTGGGCATTTTTTATAATAGGCATATTGTTTATTCTCATTTACCCTCTAATATCTATAAAAGAAAAAAACAGCGGTACGGGGAATCGAACCCCGGCTTGATGGCTGAGAACCATCTGTCCTAGCCACTAGACGATACCGCCGTAAAATTTTGCATAATTATATTAAATAATATTAATAAAGTCAAGAAAAAAAATCGCTTCTTTGAATTTTAGTTCCTCGTAAAAATTCCGACCATCCTAACCTTTTCTTTCCCTGTAATTGCAATGATAAAACAGAAATTATTCCTTTTCCTGTCTGAACATACAACCCTTTTTTCTCATCTGCTAATAAAACCTCTCCCGGATTGCCAGTCGTTTTATCATCTATAACCAAACAATCGAATATTTTCAATATTCTATCATGAAAATAGCAAAAAGCTCCAGGATAAGGAGAAAAGGCTCTAACTTTATTCCTTATTCTCTCTGCAGTTTCATTCCAGTTTATTCTCATATCTTTTTTTTGAATTTTAGGAGCATAATGCCAATTACCATCTTCTTGTTTTCGTGTAGGGTAATTACCTCTTTCAATTAAATCCAGTGTATCTAATAATAATTGACTTCCCTCCTTTAATAATACATTATATAAATCACCTGCATTATAAAAATCTTTTATTTCAACTCTTTTCTGTAAAATAATATCACCATTATCCAGTTTATTAGTAAGAAAAAATGTAGTCACACCTGTTTCTTTTTCACCATTTAATAATACATATTGAATAGGCGCTGCTCCTTTATAATCTGGTAATAAGGAAGCATGAAGATTTATTGCTCCGTTTTTAGGAATATCTAATAAAACTGATGGTAAAATCCTATACGCAACAACAACAAAAAGATCTGGTTCTAAACTTCTCAGCTTTTCTATAAGAGAATTATCTTTTAATTTATCAACTTCAATAACAGGAATATTATATTCCAATGCCACCTCTTTAACAGGAGTTGGCATTAATTTTCTATTTCTCCCCATTGGCTTATCCGGATTGGTAACCACCGCAATAGGGATTTTATTATTTTCTATAAGAAATTTTAAATTTAAACTTGCGAACTCTGGATTACCAAAAAATATATATCTCATTAAATATTCTGAATTTTTTTCAATTGAGGCTGAAGCAATTTTAACCGAGTTTTAGGAATCCTATCTATAAATAAAATCCCATCTAAATGATCATTTTCATGTTGAATAACCCTTGCAAGCAAACCATCTGCTTCGATTTTATGCTCATTTCCATCAATATCTTGAAATTTAACTTCAACTTTCTCAGGCCGTATTACATTTTCAAAAATCCCAGGCACACTCAAACAACCTTCTTCATATTCATATTTTCCCTCAAAAGCAGTCAACTCAGGATTTATCAACACTAAAAAATCTTTTGTTTTATCTATTAATTTGTAATAAATCACAAAAATTCTTTTATCAACTCCAACCTGATTTGCAGCAAGCCCTATCCCATCATAAGCGATCATAGTATCAATCATATCATCCACAAATTTATTTAATTTTTCATCAAAGTCAGTAACAATTTCTGACTTTTTCCTTAAAATATCATCTCCAACAACACTAATATCCAAAATAGCCATCTTATTCTACCTTTGCAGCAATCCCATTTTTTAATATTTCAATTTTAACTGCCTCTCCCTTTACATCTGCAATCTTTAAGATGACTTTATTGTCAACTATATTCAGTACCGTACCATAAATACCTGCATTCGTAATAACCTTATCTCCTTTTTTCAATGAATCAAGCATTGCTCTTAACTCTTTCTGCCTCTTTTGTTGAGGACGAAAAATCAAAAACCAAAAAATTAAAATAATTACAATAAATGGTAAAAACGCAACTAACTGTTGAGTTAACGAACCATTATGTGCCTGTTGAGCACCTGCTTGTCCCATAGCATAAATTTCTGTTATAAACATAATTATCCTCTCCTTTTTCCCTCTATTTTACCAAAAAAAAATCCATTTGTCAATCTAATTATTAAAAATAAAAAAAATATTTTATCAAAATATAACTCAAAATAATATATTTCTATCTATTCCTTGAATACTTTCCTACTAACTCTGCCTTTGCAATTATATGCTTCTCAATATATTTTAACAACTCAGATTTTGTAAGGCCAGGTTTAAGATTTAATGTAGCATTAAGCGCATATAATTTAAAAAAATAACGATGAGTGCCAGAAGGAGGGCATGGTCCACCGTATCCATATTTTCTAAAATCATTTATTCCATTTGTTATTCCATTATCTAATTTTTTATCAGAAGGAAAATTCTCCGGTAATTTATTTACATTTGCAGGGATATTATAAAGTACCCAATGAACCCATGTACCCATTGGAGCATCTGGATCATCACATATTAATGCAAAAGATTTAGTGTCCTCCGGTGCATTCTCCCAAATTAATTCTGGGGATACATCTTCCGCATCACATGTATATTTTGCTGGAATCATACCATTATTAACAAAAGCAGGACTTTTTAATATCATTGCCTCCCCCTTTATTTTAACTGTATCAACTTCTGCTGAAAATAATTTCATCAAAAGCAACAAAAAAAAGAGTAATATACTCACTATTTTTTTTAACATAAATAATTCTCTCCTTTTAACTTAATTTTATCACAAAAATACTCATTTGTCAAGTCAATAAAAAATTTAAATTGGTCTAAAAATAAAAAATAAACTTGATTTTATAACTTTTCTATATAAATTTTATATAAAAATATTAAAAAAGGAGTAGGCGTATGAAATTCACCAAAATATCTTTCATCATTTTATTAATTTTATTCAATTTCAGCATTTTTGCACAAACAAAAACAACAGATACTCTTTATTACAGAAAATATGTACCAGATTCGCTGCTAAAATTAATCAGAGAACTTAACAATAAGCAAGATTCCATCTTGAATGCAAAAAAAGATTCTGTGTTAAAAGAAATTAGAAAAGAAAAAAAAGAAAGAAGAAAAAATAGAAAAGTCCTTGGCGTAAATCTTAAAAATATAAAAAAACCAGAATCTCCAGATGCTTTCAAAAAAGTTTTCCATTTTCCACCTGTTGCGCAACATCTAACTGGTACATGCTGGAGCTTTTCAACTACTTCATTTTTTGAATCTGAAGTCTACAGATTAACCGGTCAAAAAATAAAATTATCAGAAATTTATACTGTATATTGGGAATATATTGAAAAAATCAGACGTTATATAAGAAGATATGGAAATTCTTATGTAGCAGAAGGTTCAGAAGCTGAAGCTTTAATCGATATATGGAAAAAATATGGTATAGTTCCAGAAGAAGCATATACAGGTATACTACCTGGCAAAAAATATCATGATCATTCAAGATTAATAAATGAAATAACATCCTATTTAGATTACATAAAAGAAAACAATATCTGGGATGAAGATTATGTTCTCTCTCATGTAAAATTAATATTAAACCGATATTTAGGAGAACCACCAAAAGAATTTAAATATAGAGGTAAAAAATATACGCCAAAATCTTTCCTGAAAAAAGTATTAAAACTAAATATGGATGACTATATTCCTGTTGTATCAACAAAAAGATATCCATTTTATAAAAAAGTACTATTAGATGTTCCGGATAATTGGAGAAGGAGTGAACAATATTATAATCTCCCACTTGATATATTTTACAAAATCATAAAAGAATCAATCAAAAAAGGATATAGTATAGCCATAGGAGGAGATGTATCAGAACCTGGATATGATGGATATGAAGATATTGCAATTGTTCCAGAATGTGACATACCTCAGGCATATATAAACCAGGACTCCCGCGAATTTAGAATTTATAATAGAACAACTACAGATGATCATGGTATTCATATTGTTGGTTATACTACAATTGATGATCACGATTGGTTCCTAATTAAAGATTCATCAAGAAGTGCTAGAAAAGGAAAATTTGAAGGCTATCTTTTTTATAGAGATGATTATATAAAACTAAAAATGTTATCTTTTCTTGTACATAAAGATTGTGTAAAAAAATATTTAAAATAATGGATTTAAAAGAAATTAAAAACAAAATTGCATCTGAAAGTATTGATATTGCATGTAAAGAAAGATTTTATATATCATCTGTATTTCTTCCATTAATACAATTTGAAGATGGAATATATATATTGTTTGAAAAAAGAGCAAATAACATTCGCCAGGGAGGAGAGATTTCCTTCCCTGGCGGTGGTTTTGATGACAAACATGATAAAAATTTAAAAGATACAGCTATTCGAGAAACATCAGAAGAATTAGGAATAGCAAAATCAAAAATCGAAGTATGGGATGGGCTAAATAAAGTTGTATCACTAATCGGAGCATTAGTCTATACCTTCATTGGACATTTAACAATAACTTCTTTAAAAGAATTATCTCCAAATAAAAAAGAAGTCGAAGAAATTTTTGTACTACCCTTACAATATTTTCTAAAAAATCCTCCTGAAATATATCATGTTTATATAGAAATAAAAGCAGAAAAAAATGGAGAAATTCTGTTTCCTGTTGATAAATTAGGAATTCCTAAAAGATATGAAAAAAAATGGCAAAGACCACAAAAATATCCAGTTTATGTGTATAGAACAAAATTCGGCACAATCTGGGGCATAACTGCTGATATTTTATATGATTTTACCCAAAAATTAAATAAATCTTAAAAAATAGTATAATAAAAATAAAATAATCAATTTTACAAAATTATAAACTATTACAACAAGAATAGTAATTAAAATTGAACATATACCTTTGTGCTAAATAATGTTTTATTTATATTAAATAATTAATTTTAACTTACCACAAATTGATATTTTTGGCAACCTCATAAAAATTTATACTGCGTCAATATTTAGTCAATATTTACACTATATTGACCCATTAGAGAGACCTAAAATTATTTTAAACCATTTGTTTTTCAAATAAATAAAATTTATCAGCAATTATTAAAGTACATATAACTTAAAATTCATAACATAAAATATAGTGTCTGTAGTCGAAATGCCCATAGTGGAAATTTTATTAATCTATTAATAAAATTTAAGATTTGAATTGATTTATATCAATAAAATGATTATATTAACATACAAAAAAGGAGGATACTATGAAAATAAAATATTTTGGTCATTCTGCAATTCTAATCGAATCAGATGATGCAAATATTTTATTTGATCCTTTTATAACAGGAAATCCATGGGCATCAAACATAAAAGTTTCTAATATAAAAGCAGATTATATCCTTGTATCACATGGTCACGGAGATCACATAGGAGATACTATAGAAATTGCAAAAAACAATAATGCAACTGTTATCGCTCCTTATGAACTTGCTATGTTCTTATCTAAACATAATATAAATGTCCATCCAATGCATATTGGTGGCTCATTTAACTTTCCATTTGGCAAAGTGAAATTAACAATTGCTACCCATGGTTCTGCATTTATTGATGATAAGAATAATATAATTTACACAGGCAATCCATGTGGTTTTTTGGTAACATTAGAAGGTAAAACATTTTATTTTGCAGGTGATACAGGTTTATTTTATGATATGAAATTAATTGGAGAAACTAATGAAATTGATTATGCATTCCTGCCAATTGGTGGTAATTTCACAATGGATATTGATGATGCTATTATTGCAACAAAATTTTTAAATCCTAAAAATGTTATCCCTATACACTACAAAACTTTTGATATAATTAAAGCAGAACCAGAAAATTTCAAAAATAAACTTAATGATACTAACACAAATGTGTTGATTATAGAACCAACAAAAGAAGTATCAATTTAAGGAGATAATTGAATGAAATATATTCTCTTGGCAATATTCTTATATTTAGCATATCAAATTTATATAATCATCAAAAAAATAAAAAATGCTGTAAATAAGTTTCAGCCGGAAAATAATAATAAACAAGAATCTTGTAGTGATATCTATGAAAAACCAAAAGATGTTGAAGATGCAGAATTTAAAGAATTAGATAATGAATAAATTTAAATTAGTTTCAAATTTTGATGTAGTACCAGCACAAAAAGAAGCAATAGAAGAATTATTGCAAAGTATAAAAAAAGGGAATAAATACCAAACTTTATTAGGTGTTACAGGGTGCGGGAAAACATTTGTAATGGCAAATATTATTGAACAGATTAACAAGCCTGCATTAGTTATTGCTCATAACAAATCATTGGCTGCGCAATTATATAATGAATTTAAAATGTTTTTCCCTAATAATGCTGTTGAATATTTTATTAGTTACTACGATTATTATCAACCAGAGGCATACGTCCCATCAACAGACACTTATATAGAAAAAGATACTAGTATTAATGATGAAATTGAGAGGCTAAGGCTAAAAGCAACAAGTTCACTAATGGAAAGAAGAGATGTTATAATAATCGCAAGTGTATCATGTATTTATGGACTTGGCTCACCAGAAGATTACAAAAAATCAACATTTTTTATACAAACTGGTAAAGAATATCCAAGAAGAAAACTTTTACAAAAATTAATTAATATGTATTATGATCGAAATGACACTGCTCCTCAAAGAGGAACCTTTAGAGTTAGAGGTGATTCAATAGAAATTTATCCCGCATATGAAAAATGGGGACTAAGGCTAAATTTCTGGGGTGATGAATTAGAAGAAATAGAATTTATAGATCCACTAACAGGCAAGGCATTTGAAACTGTTAGCTCCTTTATATTATATCCTGCAAAACATTTTATTACATCAGAAGAAAGGTTATCAAGAGCAATTAAATCTATAAAAGAAGAACTGCAAGAAGTTATAACAAAATTTAAAAAAGAAAATAAATTAGTGGAAGCTCAGAGAATTGAACAAAGGACATTATACGATATTGAAATGATACAAGAGGTTGGCTATTGTACTGGTATAGAAAACTATTCACGGCATTTAAGTGGTAGAGAACCTGGCAGCAGGCCATATACATTAATAGATTTTTTCCCTGAAGATTTCATTACCTTTATAGATGAAAGCCATGTTACAATTCCACAAATAAGAGGAATGTATGCTGGCGATAGAAGTAGAAAAGAAGTATTAGTTAAATACGGATTTCGCTTACCATCAGCATTAGATAACAGGCCTATGTTCTTCGAAGAATTTGAAAAATCAATGAATCAGGTGGTTTTTGTATCAGCAACTCCTGGACCTTATGAACTGCAAAAGTCAGGGGAAAATATTATTGAATTACTAATCAGGCCTACAGGACTAATAGATCCTGAAATAGAAATTCATCCTGCAAAAAATCAAGTAGATCATTTTATCTCTATAGCAAGAGAGGTAACAAATAAAGGAGAACGAATTCTTGCAACGACTTTAACTAAAAAAATGGCAGAAGATTTAACAACATATTTAATGGAAATGGGGTTTAAAACTCAATATTTACATTCAGAAATAGATGCTTTAGAAAGAGTTGAAATACTAAGAAATTTAAGAAGGGGCGATTTTGATATCTTGGTGGGGATCAATTTATTAAGAGAAGGTTTAGACTTACCAGAAGTCAGTCTTGTTGCTATATTTGATGCAGATAAAGAAGGTTTTCTGAGAAGCCAAACTTCCTTGATACAAACAATGGGAAGGGCAGCAAGGCATATAAATGGCAAAGTTATTCTTTACGCAGATAAAATAACAGATTCTATAAAAAAAGTTATAAATGAAGTAAATAGAAGAAGAAAAATCCAGCTCGAATATAATAAGAAATATAATATAACTCCTAAAAGTGTAAAACGAAGCATAGATGAATCTTTGAAGATCCCTGATAATTTCTCAGAAGATGCTCTCAAAGAACTACTAAAGAAAAAAAGTTCTAAGCTAAAAACATTAAACGAAATTGAAAATACCATTGAAATATTAAAAAAACAAATGAATACTTTTGCCGATAATTTAGAATTTGAAAAAGCTGCTATAATAAGAGATGAAATAAAAAGATTAATATCGCTAACAAAAAACAAAAAAATATAATTATATATAAATACCATTTTTTTATTTGACAAAATGTAATAATAATACTATATTATATTGCAAAAAATGAGGTAAATTATGAATAATATACCAAAAATATTATTAATTGATGATAATGAAATTGATCTAAAATTATTAGCCAATATATTTAAAGAATACTATGAAATTCATGTCGCAAAAAATGCTAAACAAGCTTTTTCTATTTTACAAACAATCATTCCTGATTTAATTATACTTGATATAATTATACCTGAAATGGATGGATTTGAAATTCTAAAAAAAATTAGAAATGAAGAAAAAACAAAAAATATTCCCGTTGTAATTGTTACAGCAAAAACAAGTTCAGAAGATCAGGTAAAAGGATTTAAATATGGTGCAACAGATTATATTACAAAACCATTTAATATTCAGATAATAGAACTAAGGGTGAAAAATCTAATAAGTCTTAAAAGAAGAACTGATCTTTTAGAAAAAATGGCACTGATAGATGGATTAACTGAAATACCGAATAGAAGAAGATTCGATGAACAAATTAAAATTGAATGGAACAGACATTTAAGACATAAAGAACCACTATCACTAATAATGGTAGATATTGATGATTTTAAAACTTATAATGATAATTACGGACATTTAGCTGGTGATTATTGTTTAAAAAAAATATCCAGTATATTAAAAAATTCTCTAAAAAGATCTGCTGATTTTATAGCACGCTATGGCGGAGAAGAGTTTTGTATAATTCTACCTAACACTGATCATAATGGTGCTCTTGCTATTGCAAATAATATGAAAAAAAATATTAATAATGCGAAAATTGAACATAAATTTTCACCCACAATACCATATGTTACATTAAGTTTTGGCTTAACAACAACCATGCCGGATAAAAATAAAGATCATCTTACCTTTATAAAACTTGCCGATAAAATGCTATATAAATCAAAATCCCAGGGCAAAAATACCATTAATTCTATAATTTATGAATAGTAACCTCTTTAGTAAAATAAAATTCTATATAAATAATTTATCAATAAGAAAAAAAATATTCCTGGCTTTTTCTATTTCTATTTTAATAGTAATTATTATGTTTGAACTTTTGTTATATTCATTTATAACTAATATAATAACAAAACATATAAAAAAACAATTAGATGAAACTTCATATTTATTATTAAATTCTGTCAGAACAAGTATAGAGCTAAGCATAGGAAACTATTTAAAAGCTTACAGTAAAATGCTTACTTCGAATTCTCAAAAAGAATCTGATACAGATATAATAAGATATTTTATATACGATACTCTGGCAATCAAAATCAAAAATCCAAAAAAATGGGATAACATATTTCTAAAATCAATAAAAGATAGTATAAATTCAAATAAATCTTTCTTTAAAAAACAAATCAAGAAAAATTATTTCTATTTTTATGTAACTAAAAAAGAAAATCAATATATCATCCTATACATGAATACTAAAAATTGTTTAAAAATGATCAATTTTCAAGAGTTAAAAAACTTAATAAAATCAATCAAATTGGGAAAAACAGGCTATCCTTACGTTATAAATAGCAAAGGAACTCTTATAATACATCCTAAATTAGAAGGTGAAAATATATATAATGCTGTCGATGAAAATGGTTTTATGTTTGTAAAAGAAATATGCACAAAAAAAGATGGAGAAATTGTTTATAAATGGAAAAATCCAGGTGAACAATATAAAAGAAAAAAAATTGCTATATTTCATTACCTTCCAGAATTAGACTGGATAATAGCATCTTCTGGATATTTTAACGAATTTTATTCTCCTGTAGAAAAAATATCAATAATAATGATTATATTTCTTTTAGTGAATTTTTTGGTCATTTTTATAATTTCATTGATATTAAGCAACTACTTTTCCAGACCAATAAAAACACTCATTCAAACATTACAAAAAACGCATGATGAAGATTTTAATCAATACTGCAACATTGAATCTCAGGATGAATTCGGACAACTGGCAAATTATTTTAATATATTTATAGAATCAATTTCAAATTTTACAAAAAATTTAAAAAAATCTGAAGCTCAATATAGAACTATATTTGAAAATTCTCTGGTAGGTATATTTCAGATAACTCTTGATGGTAAATTCAATATTATCAATAACGCTTTTGTAAAAATATTCGGATACAACTCAATTGATGATTTCAAAAAACATGTAAAAACATTTAAAGAATTACTAAAAAATAAAGAAGATTTCTATAAATTATTAGAAGAAATAAAACAAGAAAAACAGATATCCGGACAGGAACTTATACTAAAAAGTAAAAGTAATACAGAAATCTATATTGAAATATATTGTAGCCTGACAAAATACTTCGATACTTATGAAATTATAGAAGGCTTTATACATGATATTACTGTAACTAAAATAGCTTTTAAGGCATTGGAAGAAAGTGAAAGAGTATTCAAAATTATATTTCAATCATCTCCTATCGGTATGGTATTAACAGATGAAAATTTCAATATCCAAACATTTAATAGCACATTCACAAAAATTTTTAAATTTAAAAATATACATAATATTAAGAAAATAAATATTAAAAAACTACTCAAAATAAATGATATAAAAAATGAATTAACAAGTATAACTAAAGAAGTCACTTTAGATAACGAGTTATCAGGCAACAATGAAACTCTTTATTTAGATATAATAATACAACCTTTATTCGATTATAAACTCAAAAAAAATAATACCTATTTAATCATAATAAATGATATTACTCCAAAAAAATTAATCGAAAAAAAAGAACAAGAGGTACAAGCCTTAAAATATGAATCTAAGGCAAAAAGTCAATTCATTTCCACAGTAAGCCACGAACTACGAACTCCTCTAAACACAATACTGGGATCATTATATATAATAGAAAAAACAAATTTAGACCATAAACAATTACTTCTATTTAAAAGAATAGAAGTAGCGGCCAAATTACTACTTGGAATTATCAATGATATTTTAGAATTATATAAAATAGATTATTCCTCAATAGAATTGTCAAATATCGACTTTTCTCTTATCGATATACTAAATAATATAAGAACATTTTTCTATGATGAATTAAACAAAAAAAAATTAAATTTTATAATATCAATCAAAGAAAATACTCCTGTATATTTCAAAGGAGACCCTTTAAGAATTCAACAAATTCTTATTAATCTTATAAAAAATTCTATAAAATTCACAGAAAAAGGCTCTATAAAAATAGAAATCTATGAAAGAAAAAACTACCAGCAGGATAATAATAAGCATAACATAATATTTAAAGTTATAGACTCAGGAAAAGGTATAAGTAAAGATATGATAAAAAATATATTTGATGAATTCTCAAGAGAAAACAATTATATAGAAGGTCTTGGATTAGGCCTATCTATTGTAAAAAAATTAATAGACATAATGAATGGAAATATAGAAATAACATCACAACCGAATATAGGAACAGAAGTCAAATTTACTATTCCATTAGAAGAATCCTATAAAACAGCAATTACCATCGAAAAAATAAAAAAAGAATTATCACAACTAACTATGATAGTCTTAAGTGATAATATAGAAAGTTTTCAATTCTTTAAGAAGATAAAAAAACAATATAAAAATGAAAATATTATAATAGCCAATAATGAAACAGATTTTATAAAAATTTTAAATAAAAATATTGATCCTGATATTGTAATCATAGACATTAATAAGCATATAATAAAACAAAACAAAATTTTAAATAATATAGAAAAACTATCTTCATCTAAAAAGCCATTTATTATCTCTATAGGAAATATGGGAGATCAACTTATTCTAAATACAATCAAAACATCATATATAGACGCTATAATTTCCCGACCAATTAATGAATTAACACTTTTTAATATATTCTTATTTCATTTAGATATGTCAGTAGAGGAAGACTATAAAATATATGATAATATAAAATACGAATACTCAAAACTAAAAAATTTAAAATGTCTTATAGTAGATGATAATGAAATAAATTTAGAAATATTAAATGAACTTTTAGCAGAACTTAATATAAAAACAGAAACTATAAATTCCAGTAAAAAAGCTATTCAAAAAATAGAAAAAAAACATGACTATTACGATTTTATTTTGATGGATATTAATATGCCAGAAATAAATGGAATAGAATTATTGAATAAAATACGCAACTTCGAAAAAAACAATAATTTACAAGATATACCAATATTTGCACTAACTGCATATCCAGATAAAGAATATAATTTTATTAATATTGGATTCGTTGATATAATTCCAAAACCAATAAGTCCTGAAATATTATATAATAAAATACTAAATTATTTTGTAAAAGATAAAATATATATTTTACCTGATGAATTCGATAATACTAAAACAAATAAAATGAATATCCAATATGGTTTAAAAAATACAAATAATAATATAAATCTTTATATAAATTTAGTACAAAAATTAATTTCTAACTATAATGAATCTAAAAAGAAAACTTCTAATTATCTCAATAAAAAAAAGAAACAAAAATTACATAATATTTTTCATATGCTCAAAGGAACCTCATCTAATCTGGGACTTTTTAATATAAGTTCATTATGTAATAGTATAATAGACTATATTAAAAATGAACAATATAACAAAATAAAAGATATCTATGAACAAATAAACCAAGAAATATCATATGTGGAAACACAAATAAACACTATGCAAACTACAAATACTTCAATAATAAAATCCACTGAAAATATATCTTCCTCATATGAAAAATTATTAGAATATCTTAAAAGCGGCAATATAAAAGCAGTGAATCATTTCAATATACTAAAAAATTATTTAGAAAAAAATTACAATATAGATATTAAAAGAATACAACAACTAATAGATAATTTTGATTTTGAAGATGCATATTTATATCTAAAAAACATAATAAAATAATTATAAAAATATTGTCTATTTTTTAGTTAAATTTTATAACAAGTATCTAATATGAATAAGAGGGGTATAAAAAGGTAAACATAATATGATTTTGCTTTATAACCATACAATAAAACTATATTGAAATATTTGCCAATATAAGAATATACAACAGAAAAACTAAAATTTGCTATCTTTTATATAAAGCTGGATTGATTTATATTCTCATAAAAATTTATTTGTAGTTTCAATTATCTTTATAAGAAAAAATTTTCTGAAAGAATACAATATTAGTTTTTTACACAATTAACAATACATTTCACTTGATTTTCAAACATTAGTTAGCTATATTTTACCATATGAAAAAATTCAAAAAAATAAGCCTAATCTCTATTATTTTTATAATAATTTTTGGAGTAGGCAGTTTTTTATTATATAATGAAATTACAATTATTGTAATTTCAAAACAATTTCATAATGAAAATAAATACAAAACAGCTAAAGCAATTTTTGATTATACAAGACTAAATATACCTTTTGCAAAATTCACATTTGGGCCTATATATGATAATATTTTAGGACCAATAGAAAGAACCAGCGGTTATTGTGATCAACAATCAAATTTTTTTGTCCAAATATGTGAAGCATCAAACATTAATGCGAGAATGCTAATGTTAAATTGCTGGGATAGCATATCTTGCCATACTTTAGCTGAAGTTAAAATCAAAAACAAATGGATTCTATTTGATCTCACATACGGATATATCTTTAAATATCATAACAAACTTCTATCTAAAGATGAACTATATAATTATAAATTCTTATTGGATAGTATTTATTTTTCTTATTATAAACCTAAATTTTATACTACAGGTAAAGTAGAATATCTTTCTTATAAAAGAAAAATTGTTTACAACATTCTCAATTTTCTATACCCAATTTTCTCAAATTTTAGAAATATCTATCAAGATATTTATCTTTTCTTTAGTACTCTAAATCAACAAAAAAATGAAAAACTCTTTAAGATTGCCCGACATTATCAATTATATAATCGATTTGATAAGGCTATAATTTACTACAAAAAATTGCAAAAAATCAAAAACTATAAATATAACGATAGAACGCTTTATTTACTATCACTAATATACATCAAGCAAAATAAAATAGAATTAGCAAAAAAGACATTAATAAACTTAGTCAGTAAATATCCAAACTCATCTATAAAGGATATAGCATATTATTTATTATATTTATACTCAAAAAATAAAGATGAAAAAAACAACTTTTTATCTAAATCAAACTATTTTGATGCCCTTCTTATCAAGGATAAAAATTTCTCTCAATTTTTTAAAAGATAAACTATCAAAATTCGCCTTGATATGTTATATTATATCAAAAAATGCTAATTTTTTATATAAAAAAAAATATACAAAAGCTAAATATTATCACAATAATTCAGAAACATAGTTACAGCTTAAAAATAATAGCCTACATCTGACGATTCTTTATCCCTCTAAAAAATAAAATAAAGTCTTTTACTATTGAATCTGTGATAATAGAAATAAAAAATTTTTGCCCTACAAATAAAACATTATAATATCCACACTATGATAAAGTATATTTTAAAAATATGCTATAATTTGTCCCCATTTATAATAAACAATAATCCTATGATTTTCTAACTAATTATAAAAAAATCTCTCAGAAGGATATTATATATCTTATTTTCCCATATATCTATTAAAAAAAATATTGACTTTTTGAATCAATTTTATTAATATAAAATTGATTCGTGGTGGGTATAGCTCAGCTGGTTAGAGTGCCAGATTGTGGCTCTGGTGGTCATGGGTTCAAATCCCATTACCCACCCTTTTTTTATTTATAAAATTCCCTGCTAAAATTTTTTAATAGATTAAAAATAAAAAAGTATTGATAAAATATTTATTTATTCATTTTAAAATGTATCCAGCTATGATTAAATATTTCTCAAAATATTGATATTTAACAATAAAATTATTTTCATAACCACCTCATTACATAAAATTTATTTATAAAAAAACACTTATTTTAATACCTACATTACATATTCCTGCCAGTTTTTAATTTTCAGATTTTTATATTTTTGAAAATAAATAGATTCTATAAATCTTTTACCAAATTGCAAATTAGTAATCAATGGAACATTATAATCAACTGCTGTACGTCTTATTATATAATCATTATCAAGTTCTTCTTTTTCATAATTTTTAGGAATATTGATAACAAGATCTATTTTACCATTTGTCAAGTAAGTTAAAACATTAGGCTCTTTTTTATCAAGTGGCCAATGCAAGATTTCGACATCTATTCCATTTTGTTTTAAAAAATCAGCTGTACCACATGTAGCATAAATTTTAAATCCCAATTCTTGAATTAATTTTGAACTCTCCAGAAACATTGCTTTACTTTCTAAAGGACCTGTAGACAATAAAACTGCTTTTTTCGGAATAGTATAACCTACAGAGATTAAACTCTTCAGAAAAGCCTCATAAAAATCATCTCCAATACAACCTACTTCACCGGTAGATGCCATTTCAACACCAATAATAGGATCAGACCCCTTTAATCTTTTAAAAGAAAATTGAGGTGCCTTAACTCCTACAAAATCAATATCAAACAATGAAAAATTTATATCTCCTACATTGTAACCCACCATTAATTTTGTAGCAACATCAATAAAATTTATCTTTGCAATCTTTGACACAAAAGGAAATGAACGAGATGCTCTTAAATTACACTCAATAACCTTAATATAATTATCTTTTGCAATAAATTGAATATTAAACGGGCCAGTAATGCTTAATGAGCTGGCAATTTTTTTGGTAATTTTCCTGATCCTTTTTATTGTTTCAAAATAAAGTCTCTGTGGTGGGAAAACAATTGTAGCATCTCCCGAATGTACTCCAGCGTTCTCTACATGTTCAGATATCGCATAAAGTTTTAATTCCCCATTTTCAGCAACCGCATCAACTTCTATTTCCTTTGCCCCAGTAATAAACTTACTAATAACAACAGGATGTTCACTTGAAATATCAGAAGCTTTTTTCAGGTACTCTATTAATTCATTTTCATTTAAGGCAATACTCATAGCAGCACCACTTAAAACATAACTTGGTCTAATTAATACAGGATAACCTACCCTTCTGGCAAACTCTTTTGCAGCCTCAAGGTTAGACAATTCCTGCCACTCTGGCTGGTCAATCCCTAAATCATCAAGCATTTTAGAAAATTTATGCCTATCTTCTGCTCTATCCACAGATTCTGCTGGGGTGCCCAGAATATTCACTCCACTCTTACTTAATGGAATAGCAAGATTATTCGCAGTTTGGCCTCCCATTGAAATAATAATTCCTTTAGGAATTTCTAACTCATATATATCCATAACTCGCTCATAAGTCAATTCCTCAAAATATAATTTATGGGCAATATCATAATCAGTACTTACTGTCTCAGGATTACAATTTATAATAATAGATTTATAACCAAGCTCATTTAATGTAAAAATGGAACTTACAGAACACCAATCAAATTCCACAGAGGAACCAATCCTATAAGGACCACCTCCAAGTACTATAACCTGATTTCTTTTATTATTTGAAATATCATGAAAAGAAGCATTATATGTCATATATAAATAATTTGTATTTGCTGGAACCTCTCCCGCCAATGTATCAATCTGCTTTACATAAGGGATAATTCCTAATTTTTTTCTTTTTTCTCTTACCTCTATCTCATTATTGTCAATCAAGTTTGCAATTTGTTTATCAGAAAATCCTTTCCTCTTTAATTCTAATAAAATATCAAAATTCAAATCTTCTATTGTTTTATTTTCGATATATTTCTCCAAAGAAACAATATTATTTATCTTATTTATAAACCAACTATTAATTTTTGTTAATTCACATATTTTATCAACAGAATAACCATTTTTTAATGCCTTTGCAATAGCAAAAATTCTCTTATCCGTTGGATTCTGAAGTTCATTATCAATATCATCAAAATCAAATACATCAGATTGTAATCCAGCCACACCAATATCTAACATCCTTATAGATTTTTGAATAGCCTCTTCAAAGCTCCTACCAATTGCCATAACTTCACCAACAGATTTCATCTCAGAACCTAAGACATTTGAAACTCTTTTAAATTTCTGCAAATCCCATCTCGGAAATTTTACAACAACATAATCTAAAGCCGGTTCAAAAAAAGCAGAAGTTTTCTTAGTAACTGAATTTTTTATATTCTCAAGATTATATCCTAATCCTAATTTTGCAGCAACAAATGCCAGAGGATATCCAGTTGCTTTTGAAGCCAAAGCAGAACTTCTCGACAACCTCGCATTCACTTCAATAATTCTATAATCATCAGAATGAACATCATAAGCATACTGAATATTGCATTCTCCAACAATACCAAGACTTCTTATTGTTTTAATTGCTATAGATCTGAGCTTAAAATACTCCTCTGCATATAATGTCTGAATAGGAGCAACGACAATACTTTCTCCCGTATGAATCCCCATAGGATCAAAATTTTCCATCGAACATACAGTAATGCAATTATCATCTTTATCTCTAACAACTTCAAATTCAATCTCCTTCCAGCCTTCTAAATATTCTTCAACAAGAATTTGTTTACTGGAAGCAAATGCCTTTTTCACCATACTAATAAATTCTTCCATATTTGCAACAACACCTGAACCCAACCCACCAAGAGCAAATGCAACCCTCACCATAACAGGAAAGCCAATCTTCTCCGCTGCTGCAATAGCATCATCTAAATTGTCAACAGCATAACTATTAGGATACTTTAATCCAAGACCATCTAAATGCTTTTTAAATAACTCCCTATCTTCGGTTATTTCAATAGATTTAATTGGAGTTCCCAGAACTTCTACATTATATTTATCTAAAATACCTTTTTTATATAAACTAACACCTACATTTAAAGCACTTTGTCCTCCAAATCCCAAAAATATACTGTCAGGCTTTTCCTTTTCAATAACCTTTTCTACAAAATCATCCTCAATAGGCAAAAAATATACTTTATCTGCAAATTTCTCCCCTGTTTGCACAGTGGCAATATTGGGATTAATCAATACAACTTCAATATTCTCCTCTTTTAATGCTTTTATCGCTTGAGAACCAGAATAATCAAATTCACCTGCCTGTCCAATCTTTATAGCACCAGAACCCAATACTAATACTTTATTTATCATAATGCCCTCCCAAACATATCAAACACAAATGTCGTATCATCAGGTCCCGGTGAAGCTTCTGGATGAAACTGAGTTGCAAAAAACGGTTTTGAAACATGAATTATACCCTCATTTGTATTATCATTCAAATTATAAAACCATATACGCCAGTCTTCTCCAAGAGAAGAGGAATTAATAGCATAACCATGATTCTGAGATGTTATAAAATTTCTTATAGTCCCACTTTCTCTACACGGCTGATTATGTCCTCTGTGACCATATTTCATCTTATATGTTTTTGCTCCTGTGGCCAAAGCCATAATCTGCGAACCAAAACAAATACCAAAAGTCGGTTTATTTAATTCCAATAATTTTCTTGTATTCTCTATTGTTTCTACTGCTCTTATAGGATTGCCAGGACCATTAGATATTAGATAACCATCTGCTTGCTCCTTATAAAACTCCCAATTCCAGGGAACCCGTATTACTGTAATATCTCTTTTCAAAAGTTCTCTAATAATATTATTTTTCGTACCACAATCAATCAACACTACTTTTTTCTTCCCTTTCTTATATACAATAGGCTCTTTTATACTAACTTCTTTCACAAGGTTATCCTTATCTGGATCATAAAAATCAATATATTGATCATCAAATACAATTTTTGCAAGCATCACACCTTTTTCTCTTAACTTAATAGCCAATGCTCTTGTATCAATACCACTTATTGCTGGGATTTTCTCTTCTGTTAACCACTGAGACAAAGATTTTTCTGATGCCCAATGATGATACATTTCAGAATAATCAGATACAATCAACCCCGTCAAATGTATTCTATCAGATTCAAAATATTTTAATACCCCATCTTCCCTTTTCTTAAATGGAACTCCATAATTCCCGATCAATGGATAAGTCAATACAAGAATCTGTCCCTTATACGAAGGATCTGTAAGAGTTTCAGGATATCCTACCATCCCTGTATTAAATACAATCTCTCCTGAAACCAACTTTTCATAACCAAAAGAATAACCTATAAATTCTGATCCATCCTCTAAAATTAATTTCGCCCTTTTCCTATTAAAATTAAACATAGCATTTCCTTTTTTTAAAAAATTTGTTATTATAGCAAATATATACAAATAAGTCAAGTAATTTTATATTATTTTTAATATTTAAAAAATATTTTTAATTAAATTCAAGCTATACCATAGATTTTTTTAAACATATCTATCTTAAAAACTTAAAATCTATTACAAAATAAAAGCCAACTAAATTATCCGTATTATGAAGTTGTATAAAGTTACCTAACTATACAATGAATTTTTCTCAACTATTTACCCAGAGCATGCTATTAAAATTTCAACACTCTATATATTCCATATATATTTTACCTTGCCACAAATACATAAATAATAAACCAATATTCATTAAAATTATAGTCTTTTATTATATAAAAAATTTTTTAAAGAATAATAATGTATTATATTTACAAAAAAACAAAAATACTTTAAATAATCCAAATAATTTTTACTATCAAAAACATATTTGAAAAACTATATTTGAAGTTGACAATTAATTTCAAATAAATACAAAAAAGGACATGATTTAAAACAATCATGCCCTTTTAAAAATATTATAATACTAAATATTTACTTTAAACCTGCAAGTTTAGATATTTCTTTTATAACTTCTTGCATTCTTTTCATTGTAATATTAAATGCCTCAGGGCCTAATGGATCAATACCAGCATCTCTAATTAAATCCAATGGATATTTAGAACACCCGCCTTTTAAAATTTTCATATAATTTTTAACTTCTTTTTTATTATGGATAACTTTCTCTGCAAAAGCAGTAGAATAAATCAAAGATGTAGCATATTGATAAACATAGAAGTTATAATAAAAATGAGGTATATATTCCCATTCATAAGCATCTTCAGGATCTATAATACAAATACCTTTATCATGTCCATAATATAACTTTAATAAATCATAATAAATTTTACTCAAAGTCTCTCCTGTAAGGGGTTCGCCTTTTTCTACTTTCTCATGAAAAATCAATTCAAATTCTGCAAACAATGTTTGTCTAAAAATTGTTTGTCTCAAATTCTCAAGATATGAGCCTAATAAAAACATTTTTTCTTCTTTAGATTTTACTTTTTTAACAAGATAATGATTCAATAAATTCTCATTAAAAGTTGATGCTATTTCTGCTACAAAAATCGGATATTGAGATTTTGCATAAGGTTGATATTTATTAGACAAATAACTATGCATTGTATGGCCCATTTCATGAAATAAAGTACTAAGAGATTCATAATCTCCATTCCAATTAATCAAAATGTAAGGATGTACATCATAAGCAGAACCAGAAGAATATGCACCACTTCTTTTACCAGCTGTAGGCATAAAATCAATCCATCTTTCAGCAAATGCTCTTTCCACAGTATTTGTATATTCTTTTCCTAAAACTTTTAATGCTTTAGGGAAGATTTTTCGTGCATCTTCTATAGAATATTTTAAATCAACTTTTTTTACTAAAGGCACATACAAATCATAATAATGTAATGTATCAACTCCTAATAATTTTTTTCTCAAAATTAAATATTCATGTAATACATTCAAATTTTTATGAATCTGGTCAATCAAATTTGTATAAACCGAAGTTGGGATATTATTTGCAGATAATGCTCTTTCAAGGCATGATTTATAATTTCTATTTTTCGCATAAAAATAATGATTTTTAGCATTTGCAACCAAATTAACAGCCATTGTATTTTTGTATTTCCCATAATTTTCAAATAATGCCTTAAAAATTTTTGCCCGGTCTTCTCTTACATTTGTGGATCTATATTTTACATAATTAGGTGCTGTTAATGTAATCTCTTCACCAGTTGATAATTTAACCTTAGGTCTTGGCATTTCGGTATTATCAAATATAGAATAAAGTTCGTCAGCAGAGGATGTAATAAGACTTGCAGAAGCTAATATTTTTTCTTCATTAGGAGATAATGTATGCGGTTTTTGTCTTATAACATCATACAAAAAAGAACTAAATTCTTCTAATTCTTTTTTCTTTTCAATAAACCCCATCAACTTAGCAGAATCTACAGCAACTAATTCCGGATTTATAAAAGAAGTCTTTTCCCCAAATTTAGTCCATAATACACTAACTTTTTGAATCAATTCTTGATTTTTTGAAACTCTTAAATCCTGATCAACCATTTTTGATGCATAAGAATATAATCTCGATAATTCTTTTGAATAATCAAAATAAAATCTCAAAGCTTTATACAAGGCTTCAGGAGAATCTGTTAAATGACCTTTAAAGTTATCAAATTCGCTCAATTTTGATTCTAACTCTGCTCTTTTTGCTTCCCATACATCAACAGAAGGATACAAATCTGCAAGATTCCATTTGTACTTATCAGGAACTTCTTTTCTTTCCAATATTTTAGCATTCGACGAATTAACCTGAGATAACACAAATAAACTTAATAACATCCACAAAACCACCTTTTTAAAATTCATATTTCCTCCTCTGAAATTTTGTTAATTTTATTAATAATAGAAAATTTTTTATCTTTTTGTCAAGTTTAGAATCTTATTTTTTAATGTTTAAACAAAATACTTAATTGCATTTTCAAAAATTTTCATTCCCATACCTGATGAAAAAATATCTTTTTTCCCAACATACCATAAAGGATGATTATAGTTAGTATGAAAAGCCTCCGGATGTGGCATTAAACCGAATATCCTGCCATCAGGACTGCATATTCCAGCAATTGCATCAATTGAACCATTAGGATTATAGGGAAAATCCATTGTAGGCTCTAAACTAATTGGATGAACATATTGAAAAACAACCTGATTATTTGCTTTTAATGTAGATAACACATTTTCATTACACACAAATTTGCCCTCTCCATGCCTAATAGGAACTTCAATATAATCAATGTCTTTAGTAAAAACACACGGAGAGTTTTTATTCGCTTTTAACATAACCCAATCATCCCTATATCCTGGATTATCATTATGAGTTAAAGATGCCACCTGTTGGTGTTTAAATTCAGGATTCCCCGGTAAAATCCCAAGTTTTACCAGTGTCTGAAACCCATTACATATACCTATAATCAAATTATCTTTACTTATATATTCCATTAACTGATCATATAACTTATATTTAAACTTAATTGCTAAAACTCTTCCCGATGCTATATGATCTCCAAAAGCAAAACCACCTATAAATGCCAATATTTGATAATCACTTAATTTTTTTGCACCCAAAATTATATCATTGATATGAACATATTCTATATTTGCTCCTGCTTTTTCAAATACAAAAGCTGTTTCTCTTTCACAATTTAATCCAAAACCAGTTAAAATTGCTACATTAGGCTTCATAATTCTCCTCTCCAATTTTTATATAATTCATTTATATCAAGACCAATTTTACTATCTTTTAAATTAATAAAAAATTTATATTCTGATGCCATTGTACCCAACAAACAATAATCTTTACAAATATATTCAAACTTTTCCTTACTATTTTTATCTATTGTAACTATAAAAATACCAGGAGACTCATTAAATATAAACTCAAAAAAACCAAGTTTATATTTCTCTAATACATTATTTAAATTAAGATCCATTCCATACCCAGAAGCAATGGACATCTTAAACAAACTATAAAAAATTCCTCCTATACCTGGAACAGCACAAGATTTTAAAATATTTTCTGAATTTAATTTCTCCATAACATTATATAAATCTTTTAAATAATCTACATTTAAGGCAGGCACAACACAACCATGCTTTTCCTCATCTAAATATCTATAAAATTCACTTCCTGCCAATGAATTATATGGTGTACCTATTAAATAAACCAACTCATCACTTCTAATAGGTTGTAGTGTATGAATTTTTTCAAATTCTTCTATTCTACCTATTAAAGAAAATAATAATGTTGGTGGTATAGATATTTTTTCACCATACATAATAGCATCGTTTTTCATACTATCTTTACCAGAAATCAAAGGAATATCAAAAGCTGTGGTAAAATCATACAGAGCTTTATTAGCTCTAACAAGTTGTGCTAACTTGTATTCACCATCTGGAGTTTTTTCGCTTTTCACTGGATCAGGCCAACAAAAATTATCCAAGCCTGATAAATTAGAAATTTTCCCTCCAATTGATAAAACCTTTCTAATAGCATTATCTATAATCCAACCTGTCATATAATAGGTATCAATATACGAAAGATATGGATTTATTCCTTCAGATAATACTATCCCTTCTTTTGCACCAGGAAAAATTGAAAAAACAGTTGCTTCACTTGGAACATTTCTGTTTTTACCAATAAAAGGCTTTATAACACTATTGCCTTTAACTTCATGATCATAATGCCTATAAATATCATCTTTTGCAGATAAATTTAATCTTGACAAAAATTCTCTTGCTATTTTAGCAAAATCTTTAACTTCTGGAAGTTCGGGAGAAACAAAATGTTTTTCTTCCCATCTTGCAACCAACTTCATTTGAGGAACACCATTATGAAGAAAATCCATATTCAAAAATGCCACTGTCTTATTATCATATAAAATATGAAAATACCCGCTATCAGTAAACTCTCCTAAAACAGACATTTCAACATTTCTCTTTTCAGCAAGCTTCTTTAATTCATCAATATTTTCAGGCGGAACAGCCAAAGTCATTCTTTCCTGTGCTTCAGAAATTAAAATTTCCCATGGATCAAGGCCTTTATATTTTAACGGAGCATTGGCAAGATCCATTCTACATCCATTTGTAAATTCTGCCATTTCACCAACACTAGATGATAATCCCCCTGCTCCATTATCCGTAATTGCAGTATATAATAATCTATCTCTTGCTTCTTTTAAAAAATCAAACATCATTTTTTGAGTAATTGGATCCCCAATCTGGACAGCTTGCGTTGGTGATTCTTCATGTAATTCTTCAGATGAAAATGTAGCACCATGGATACCATCCTTACCTATTCTACCGCCAACCATCACAATTTTATATCCCGGCTTTACTACTTTTATTGATGTATCAATATTATTTATTGATCTTGGGAGATAACCAACTGTACCACAAAAAACTAAAGGCTTCCCAATATATTTATTATCAAATAATTCCCAGCCTCTACCATAAGGAATCCCACTTTGATTACCACCATCAATAACACCTTTGTGCACACCTTCTCTAATTCTCACAGGATGTAATATTCCTTTAGGTAATTCATCTTGGTAATTTATATCTCCAAAACAATATCCCCAGGTATTTATTAATAATTCAGCTCCAAGACCTGTACCAGCAGGATCCCTATTAACTCCAACAATACCCGTCATAGCTCCACCATATGGATCAAGTGCTGACGGACTATTATGAGTTTCTACTTTATAAACAATATTCAAATCATCATTAAATTTTATAACTCCTGCATTATCATCGAAAACCGAAACCAAAAAATCAACTCTCTTAGAAATTTCTTTAGTAGATCTTTTAATAAAATCTTTAAATAAAGAACTTATTTCCTCTTTATTACCTTTCTCATAATAATCTATATGCGCATTAAATATCTTATGCTTACAATGTTCTGACCATGTCTGTGCTAAAGCCTCCAATTCTACATCTGTAGCTTTATTAGATAAACCTACTTCTTTTCTTTTTTCAATTTCAAATTCATTCCTATAATATTTTTGAATAGCTTTCATCTCTTCCAATGTCAAAGATAAAACCCTTTCTTTTGATAACTTCATCAATTCATTATCTGAAATTTCAAGATCAATTTCAATAACTGTAGGCTTATGGTTTATTCTAACCTCAGGAATATACATATCAATTCCATTTGACAACATTTGAGATTTTGAAACGATCCTTATATTTTCAATTAATTCATTAGCTAAAAAATCAAATCCTATCTTTCTAAAATCGCCCTCTTTCAAAGAACTCGCTTTAAAATAATATATTTTTTCTGTAAAAACTTTAATATACTTCTGAGCAATACCTGTAATATCAGAAATAGCAACTCTTGCACTCTTACCCACTGAATCTGTTACTCCGGGCTTAAAACCAATAATTATAGCAGTATCAAATTCTTCCTCTAATAATCCTTCATAAGAAGAAATTTCCAGAACAGGATCTGCAAATTCCATTTTAATTTTATTAAGTTCACTATCAGAGAGTTCTTTCTCAGATAATATTTTAAATACCTTATGAATATACAAATTTTCTATATCATAAGAGAAATACTGATTCAACTTCTTTTTAATAGATAAAGCATCCCCATCTACAAAATCTTTTTTCAAAGCTATTTCAAGCCTATATAACATTGTACCTCCATTATTTTTTCTTTGTAAATAAGTGTTTTACTAACCTAATTATATCTTCCAATTTTTTAATATCAACAGTAGTATTAACACATGGACCATAGGGTCTGCTATTTAACAAACCATAAACCGGAATAGGATAAACCTCCTGGATTCCTAAAGACAGATCTCGCTCACATGCAACTGCTATAATAAAAGTTGGTTTAAAATCTACAACAATTTTCCGTGCAAGAGTCCCACCTGTTGCCACTGCTACATATATATCATATTTTTTAGCAAGCTTCACAATATCTCCAATAACACATTTACCACACTCTTTGCAATTAAATATATCATAAGTTATTTTAAAAGGACATTTAGTGTCTTGAAGACAATGAGGCAACAAAATAAGAAGCCTCGAACCATCTAATCTTTTTTCCTGGACAGTCCACAAAGCATTACTCAAAGCAATATATGATAATCTAACTCTATCTTTGGCTATTCCTATCAATTTAGCTAAAAATACATTCAATGGAAATAAAACTACAAGTGTAAATTGTCTTTTTCCATGGGGATAAAGTAAATCCCATCCGGTTAGAATAGATATCACAATAATAAAAAAACCACATGTCAAACTCAATAAAAATAACAAAATAGCACCTATAACAAAATATGTTAAAAAAGAAGAAACATTATTAAGACCTGGCAATAAAATATAAATTAAAATACCGCCAATAACCCAATAAATAAAAAGGCTTGCTGTTGATAAAATCAAAAATAAATTTTTATTCTTATCTTTTAAAAATTCCTTTAATTTTTCTTCAAGCATAAAAACGCCTCTCTAATTCTCTGGCAATAAAATGATAAACCGGTAAATGGTATTCCTGAACATCAGCAGAATTCCCTTTCACGGGAACCTGTATATACAATTTTGAAAGTTTCCGTAACTCAGTACCATCCTGATCTATCAATCCAATAGTAAAAACATCCATAATATTAGCAAGCTCTGCTGCAACAAGTAAATTTTTAGATCTCCCACTTGTGGAAATTGCAAAAAATATATCTCCTGGCTCTGCGATATTATATAGCTCCTGTGCATAATATAATTCGCTTATCTTTTTATCATTCAAAAAAGCACTCTGCAAAACAGGATTTATTCCTAACACATGAACTCTAAAACCTTTCTCTAAAAATTTCAAATAATCATATGCCCATGAGTCTTTAATTTTATTATCCAATTCATGATCAACATCTCTTCTCTTTTCAAATGATTTAAGAAGTTCTCCAGAAATATGTAAACTATCTGCCATACTACCGCCATTACCAGCCAATAACAATTTTTTATTATTTCTAAAGGCATCTTCCAATTTATCAATAACACTAAATATCTGCTTTTTTATCATACTTGCCCATGGATACCTTATAACAAAATCTTGCCAAATCTTTTTATCCATTTCTTTTCACCTTCCTTCTCAAAAAATACCCCAGAAAAAATAAAATTAAAATAATAATTATACTAATAAAAGTATAGGCATTATATTTTGAAATAATCCTAATTAACCTATTAATATTAGATTTAAAAATGAATATTGAAGATATTATTAAAGAATTCCACAACAAACAGGATATAAAAGAATAAAGAGAAACTTTCAAGGGCGATAATCTATAAAGTCCTGCCGCTATAGATATAATTGACCTAAATCCTGAAAAAAATCTATTAAATGCAATTAAAACATATCCATACTTTTTAAAATACTCTTCAAATTTTTGAAACAATGTATCATTTTTAAAATTTTTAGTTATTCTCCACTTAAAAAAATCTTCTCCATATTTATATGCTAAAAAATAATATGTTAAAAAACCTAAAAAACTTCCAATTACAGAAGATAATATTGCACCAAAAATACTAAACTTTGATGAAATAACCCAGAAAGCACTTAAAACAACTAAAGTATCACCAGGAATAGGCGGAAAAATATTTTCAAAATATGCTGCCAAAAAAATCACAATATAAGAATAATCTTTATATTCTTTAGCAATATTAATAAAATAATCAATCATATCTTAATAATACCACAGACATAGAAGCAATGCCTTCCTGCCTGCCAATAAAACCCATTTTTTCAGTTGTTGTTGCCTTTATAGAAATTTGCTCCCGGGTAATATTCATTATAGAACTCAACCTGGTTTTCATTTCATCAATATAAGGTAAAATCTTCGGTTTCTGAGCAATTATAGTAGCATCAATATTTACTATTTCAAATCCTTTTCCCCTTATTAAAGAAACAACATTCTCAAGCAAAATCCCACTATCAATATTTTTATATTTTTCATCCGTATCCGGAAAATAATATCCTATATCTTTCAAACCCGCTGCTCCCAGCAATGCATCCATTATACTATGGATCAACACATCTGCATCAGAATGCCCCTCTAATCCAAATTCATATTCAATCTCAATATTACCTAAAATAAGCCTTCGGCCTGCCTTAAATCTATGAAAATCTATTCCCTGGCCTATCCTAAACAATATCTAACTCCTTTAAATATTTTAAATCACTCTGCGTTGTTATTTTAATATTTTTTTCATCCCCCTCAACTATATAAACCTTTTTATTACAATATTCTAACGCCATTGCATCATCTGTAATATCAATATTTGCCTCATTAACCTTCTGCAAACAATCATATAAAATCCCAATTTGAAAAGCCTGAGGAGTCTGCACAGCAAATAATAAATTTCTATCAGGAGTATTACGTACCACTCCATTATCAATAATTTTAATTGTGTCTTTTACAGGAATAGCTGGAATTACAGCCTTCAACTCCTGAACTCTTTCCATTATATCCAAAATTAATTCTTGAGAAATAAAAGGCCTTACTATATCATGAATCAATACAAAACCATCTCTATCCTCAGAAATAGTCGATAAAGCATTAAATACTGAATCCTGTCTTCTCCTACCGCCAATTACCAAATCAACTCTATCATCAAAATTAAAATCTTTTATAATATCTTTAAAATATCCAAATCCTTCTTCAAATACTGGAATAACTATTCTTTCAACGCCAGAAATATTATAAAATCTCCTTAATGTATAATAAAATATAGGCTTGCCATTATACTCAAGTAACTGCTTAGGAACAGATGTATTCATTCTTTTACCAATACCACCTGCTGGCAAAATTACATAAAAATCAGCCATTACAATACCTTCTTTTCCTATATTATAAAAAAAAGAAAAAAATTAATCAATAGAAAAAGGATATATAATTAAAAAAGTCAAACTTTTAAGATTTTATTAATAACTAATATATATTTTTATGTATTTAATTAATATATTAGCAAGCACTGTATTTCATTATTTCATTTATCCTATAGCTTTTGAGTATATCAGGGGAAACTTATGCTATAACTCCTCTTTTTCTCATACAAAAATTTTTATATTTTGCATATTATTTCTTATTTTCACATCAAGTATTAGATTCGATATTATCTCAAGCAATTTCCATATACAGCCCTTGCAAAATGCTTGTTGACGGTAACAATATTATTCTTCTTGGTTGGATTGATGTTAATAATTGCACAGACAACTATTCTGCCCCAAGCTATAGACAATTTTATCTACAAAATATTATAATATTCTATGAAACATATAATATTTACCTTATAATTCCATAACTTTAACTTATATTTATCGATTTTTGCTGAAATTTTATTATTAAATCAAAATATTATTCAAATAAAAAAAAGATACCCTGAAAAAATCAGGGCATCTTATTCTCCCTCTCTCCCATCAAAGCAAGAATTTCTATTTAATTAAAATCATTTTCTTAGCTATTATATCAAATCCAGTATCAAGCTGATATAGATAAACACCAGAAGATAAGCCAGATGCATTAAATTGAACTTTATATACTCCAGGACTATCTTTATATTCATTTAATAAAGTCTTTACTCTTCTACCACTCATATTATAAATAGTAATCTTTACCTTTGATGGTTTTAATAATTGAAAAGAAATAGTAGTTGTATTATTAAAAGGATTAGGATAATTTTTCAAAAATCCAATTCTTTTAGAAAGAGCCTTATTATTATTCTCATCAATCTTTGTCCCAATACCCTTTTTGACCAACATCAAATTATCTATATAAATAGCACCGGAATCAGGGCTGTTATCACCTTTTTGAAATTGAAAACTATCCATACTATATTTAGAACCATTCAATTTTTGATCACCTAAGTTAGACCAGGCCCCAACCATATCAGGATCAGATAAATCCCAACTTATAACTCTCCAGCCAATCCAATCAATAACATACCATAGAGAAACTTCATAAGGTTTTGATCTCGATGCATTTTCATCAAGTGCGAATCTAAACATATTACTACTGCTATCACCAAATAAATAGCACTGTAAAGTATAAGTTGTATCAAATTTTGTATCTCTTGGTGCTTTATGAGGTTCTGCATATTCTCTAATAAAATTAGTACTACTTGAATTATCCCATACATAACTTAATTTTGCAGAGCGTTTTTGAAAAGGTCTTTCCCAGGTACCAGGTAAATAAAAATCTTTTGATGATTCAAAAGCAGTACCTGCTAATACACCAACAGTAGAACCACTACCTGTTGGTTTCCACCAATCAGACGTATTATCAAACTGATCAATATAAATAACTTCAACATTAGATGAATCACCAGTCATAAAAGTGATACTACTTGATTTTTCATAGCTATTATCATTTATATCCCTTAACATGCTATCTATTTTAAGAACATATTCCGATTTTGCTAAAAATCCACCAAATGGTCGTATTGAAACTACATGTTTTTCATTAAAAACATTTGCAACTATATCAACATTACTTTCAATATTATCTTTTAGTAAGGTTATACCTGATTTAACTGTAGATTCATCAAGAAGCTCATTAAAATATAAAGTAACAACATCATCAACAGTAAGATAACCATCTTCAGGATAATATGAATAAATATATGGAGGTTCTATATCTTTATCAAAAATATAAAAATGAATTTCAAAATCATCACCAGATTCTCCATCTTTATTTCCATCTAATTTATTACCAGCCAAATCCATAGCATTATCTGATATTTTCAATATATAATCAGCACCTTTTTGAAAATCATCATGTTTTATAAGCAGTTTAGAATTACTATCACTCCATGTATAAGATAGATTATTTACTTCAGGCGAAAAAGAAATTGCATTCTCAACAGATGCTGTATCCATTTGTTTTGAAAACTCTATAAAAATATCATCATCAAAATGTAAAGTATCACCTTCAGAAAAATTAATAGACTTTACATAAGGAGGATTAGAACTAATATCACAAATAGAGTCTAAATCAGAAAATTCTGACTCATTCCATGCTCTATCAAATAATGTTGCTCTTACATAATATTTTGTGGATGTTTCATTGCCAGTAAATTTTAATGTATCAACGACATCAAAATCAGAAAAATAAATATTATATATTGAACTTGTATCCTTTGAAAAATCAGAATTTTTGGAAAGATACAAAGCAAATCTATAACCCACAGTATCTTTTTTAGGTGCGGAAATATTAACAACAAAAGTAAGAGAATCAACTTTGGTAACATTTAAAAGAGGTTTATCAGGTGCTACAGAATCAACTGGAGAATATGCTCTTATTTTAGTCCTTTTCATAAAAAATGTATTAGCAACTTCATCCCAATAATTATGCGCTTTCCAGCTTGAATAGGAAAAAAATTGAAATCCATCAACCCAATCGATAGTTCGACATTTATTAACAATAGAAGAATGATTATCCCATTTATTTTTTTCATCTAATATATATGAACCAGGGCCTACAGAATAAAGCCTTCCAGCTTCAATTCCTTCATGTATCCAATATTCCCAATTGTCCTGCCCTGATCCTGTTAACATATCATAAAATTCAGAACCAGTAGTCCAATGATAGTGCATAGGCATTAATTGATCTACATATCCTTTATTAAACCACAAAGCAGCATCTTGATAAACATCATAATAGCCATTCCAGCCTCCCCAATTATATCTGCCAAGCACAGCCGCTGATAATTTAACCCATGGCTTTACACTTTTAATAGAATCCTGTAATGTTTTTACAAATTCAGTAACAGACCATCTCCACCATTCTTCCCATGATGAAAACCCCTCTGGTACACCAGCAGAATAAGGATGCTCTATATCCCATAAAAATCTATCAGTAGGGACTGCTCTTATTTTCTTTAATCTTTCTTCCGTAAACCCCATTCCATCTAATACCCTCAATTCCTCTTCAGGTGAAATCTTATTCAACATATCTCCTGTAGTATATTCACTCCATCTAATATAATCAAGGTGAAGTCCATCAATATCATAATTTCTTACAATTTCCATTGCAACATTCACTAAATACTCTCTTACAGCAGATAATCCAGGAGAAATTGAAATATACTTAGTCATTGGGTTTCCATTAGCATCACGGCAAATCCATTCCGGATGCTCTGCAGCAGGTGTACCTGAAGCTGTGCTGGATGTATGAAAAGTATTAAACCAAACATGTACTTCCATTCCTCTTTTATGAGCCTGTTCAATTGCATACTCCAATGGATCATAGCCTGGATAAGTACTTCCTGCATAATATCCCCATGGCTCATAACTCGAATTATAATATGCTGTTCCACTTTGCCTGCCATGCCAGAGAACGGCATTCATATTTGCTTTCTTTAAATTTTCAATTATTCCTTCATCCAGGGATTTATTAGCAGAAACAGAATTATTTTTATTTATCAAATCCCAGGTAACTACCCAAATAGCTCTAAACTCATTATTATTATTTTGAGCAAAAACAACAACATTAAATAAAACAAAAAAAATAACCAATAGAATTGACAATTTTTTCATAAAATTACTCCCTCCTTTTTTTAAAATAAACAAAATTTAATAAAAAAATCAAGCTTTTTATTAAAATTTTTTCAAATTAAATATTAATACAAGAATTTTAGATTTCTCAAAAATAAATTTATACTAAAAACCTCTTGATTTATATTAAAAATTTATTATTATAGATAAAAATCGCCCCTTTAGCTCAGCAGGATAGAGCAACAGATTCCTAATCTGTAGGTCAGAGGTTCGAATCCTCTAAGGGGCATAACATATATTAACAGGGTATAAAACAATATGATAAATAAATTTTTTGAAAAAATTATCGATAAAAAATTAAATTTTGGTAGAGATATTATTGTCAAATGGTGTGAAGAATATATTAATAACTCAAATCAAAATTCCTTTAAAATAATTGATATCGGATGTAGTAGAGGTGAAGATTTAATAAATATACAAACTAAAATCCAAAAGCCGCTTGATATGTATGGAGTTGAATATTATAAACCAAATGCTAAAATAGCAGAACAACATAACATAAAAGTATTCAATATAGATATTGAAAAAGAAAAAATACCAATAGAAAATAATTTCTTTGATATAGTAATTGCTAATCAAATCATAGAACACACAAAAGATATATTCTGGATATTTTCTGAAATTTCAAGAGTAATAAAAAAACAGGGATTAATAATTATTGGAGTTCCTAATTTAGCATCATTACATAATAGAATATTATTACTTTTCGGAAAACAACCTACGAGTATTAAAGTATTAGGACCTCATGTTAGAGGTTTTACAGCACATTCTTTTAAAGAATTTATAGAATGTGGTGGATATTTTAAAGTATTAAAAGTAAAAGGTTCTAATTTTTATCCATTACCTTCAAGTATTGCTAAAATTCTAAGTAATATCTTTCCAACTCTATCTGTAGGGTTATTCTTTAAAATTATCAGATTAGAAAAAGATGGGACTTTTATCAATGTATTGGATAATATGTTTTTTGAAACTTCATATTTTAAAGGAAATTAACTAAAGGTGGGACTAATGATTGAAAAAATAGAATTACATCTCGGTGATATTACCAAATTAAAAGTAGATGCTATTGTAAATGCTGCCAATAATACATTATTAGGTGGAGGTGGAGTAGACGGAGCTATTCATAGAGCTGCAGGACCTCAATTATTAGAAGAATGTAAAAAATTAAATGGATGCGCTACAGGTGAAGCAAAAATAACTAAAGGTTATAATTTACCTGCCGAATACGTAATCCATACAGTAGGACCTATCTATAAAGACGGGAAACATAATGAGCCCCAATTATTGAAAAATTGCTATATCAATAGTCTAAAATTAGCCGAAAAATACAAAATAAAAACCATAGCTTTTCCTTCCATAAGCACTGGTGTTTACGGTTATCCCAAAGAATTAGCAGCCCCTATTGCTATCAATGCTGTTTTAGAAATACTTCCAGAATGCCCCTCAATAAAAAAAGTCATTTTTGTCCTTTTTTCACAAAGAGATTTTGATATATACCATAGTATATTAACAAAGCTCAAAACTAAATAATCTTATGATGCTATCTAAAAAAAATCTTATAACTTTTTTAAAAACTTTACTCATATATACAAAAA
>CAYLKS010000006.1:0-82095 GCA_964384205.1 uncultured bacterium
TATAAGGGCTATGTTTATAGCAGGAGTATCAGCAAGAAAGACAGGCAAGGTTTTATAAGAATTACTACAAACTTCAGTCTCTGCTTCTTTTATCAGTGGAGCCGCTGATATTGCGGATGTTGTAATAGAGAAATTCAAAAGGAGAAAATGAGATTATTATCCTGTAGTTTACATAGATGCCGCATATATACCACTAAAAAGGGACAGTCTCTTGATAAAGAGGCAGTTTATGTTATTTTAGGTCTTAAATGGAAGAGGAGAGCTACTTGGATATTATCTGGTTGGAGGAGAAGAGAAAGCAACTGTATGGAAAGATGTATTAAATGATTTGAGAAAAAGGGGATTAAAACAGCCAAAGCTTATTATAAGTGATGAGCTTTCAGGTATAGAAAGAGTGATAAAAGAAGTATTCCCTGCTGCAGAGCATGGATTATGCTGGTTTCATCTGAAGAGGAACTTGAAAAACAAGCTTAGAAAAAAGCATTGGGATGAAATATTAAAAGAGCTTAATTAAATAATGGATAGTAAAGATGAGCAAGAGGGGAAAAAGAAAAAGAATGAGAAATATTTATCAAGAAGGCTTGGGTATTCTGATATATTGATGGAGGTGTTTAGACAATGAAAAAAATGGGAATGACACAATTAACTTAACATTACCAATTAACTTAACATTACCACAACATTTTATAATCTGATTTCCATTTTATAACATAATTTCAAAAATATAATATTAAACAAACATAATAAAAAAGCCCCATAAAAAAGTTTATGGGGCTCCATTTTATAAAGTTCTAATCAATCATTTTTTAAATTTTTATTTATTATAAAAAAAGTCATGCATAGGATCCCATGGAGGCAAAACTTGAGGTTTTTGTTTTAATATTGCCAATACTTTTTTTGGTAAGTATTTTTTGTTAATAATAACAGTATAAACATGCTCATCAAACCAATCATCATACATTGTCCAATATCCATTATCTCCATTTTTTGTCCCCCATGAATTTTCAACTAACCATTTTGAAGGTTTTCCATTGGATAATGTATCAACACCTAACAACACCATTGCATGATTTGGTGCACCTGCTTTATACATCAATCTTTCTTTTTTGGATAATCTTACATCAAAGCCTAATAAATCTTTATAATCATATACTTTTGTTGAAAAAATTCCTTCTTTACTATAATGATCCCATCCAACATCTGCTCCAAACCATACAGCCTCTTTACCTAAAATAGATTGTAATGTATATTTTTTTAATTGATCAATAGGTAAATTGATAAAATCCATATCTGGTAAATTTGCAAAATTTCTTGTATCTTTTATCACATATAATTTATTATATTCGTAAACTGGATGATCACACAAGGTCACATAATCATTTAAATTTAATTTTACGACTTTTTTATAAAACTCTACTGGTGTATAAGATTTTTCTATAATTTTACCATCACCATCTTTAAATCTCCATACAAATTTCTCAGGTGGATTACCTAAATGATAAACCAATATTTTATATACAGTTTTCAAAGCCTCTATTTTTTCCTTTCTAACTTCATCAACACTTTTACCAGATTTCAATTCATTAATAAATTTTACACCCTGCTTTCTTAAATAATTACCTAAAATTCTATTCATACTTCGGGAACTACTACTATTAACCGTTTCAGGCATAACTGATTTTGGAACCACCCCATATTTTTCAATTAATTTAACAGCATAATACCACCATCCACCATCCGGAATAGGATCAGAAAATAAAATTTGTAATTCCCTATCATCAAATTTTTTATTATAATATTTTATAACACTTTCCAAAAACATATTGGCTTTTTCTAATTTATCCCAAAAAAAAGGATAACTCTGAGATAACTCAAATTTATTAAGCTTATAATCTGCTGCTACTTTACGTTTTGCAATATTTAATGCCGCAAAAAGCCAACATCTTCCTGTCTGTTTCTGATTTGTTATACCATATTTTTTAAGCTCAACATTGAAAATTGTATTATGCTTATTTAAAACATCTCTATTTAACACAAGAGCATTAATTTTATTGTTTGTCAACGCATTAATCATAGCTACATCCATAGGATTTTTGATTGTTGACTCACGAAATGACTTAATGAGAGAATTTGTTATTTCCTCCTGAGCAATTATAAAAGAGGAAAAAAGGAAAAATAAAACTATTAAACCGATTAAACGTCTCATAAAAATTCCTCCTTCTTTTCTTAATTTTTTTATATTATACAATAAAAATAAATTTTGTCAAATATGAAACACTAAAAATTTTCTTTTAAAAAATTATATACTATATCATACCAATCTGATCTAATAAAATCTATTCTATTTACTAAAAATTTATTTTCATCAACTAAAAAAATATTTTCATTTAAAACACCTTTAAAATAATCTGGTAATCTTTGTGTTTCATAAAAATATATAGGGAGACCATAATGCTTTATTAGTTTTATATACTCATCATTCTCTTTTGAAAATTCTGGCAAAAGTATAAAAAAATTAACATCTAAAAATGCTCTTGATAAACTACTCAATTTATCCATTTTATCAAAATCTACCTCATAAAAAGGAGATAAAAATATTAAAACTATTTTTTTATAAACTTGAATTTTATTCAATGGTAAAACATAAGGTAATTCAATTTTAGTATAAAGGCTACTTTTCAACCCTTCCAGATAAGATTTCATACCCACATCATTTAAATATAATTCTTTGTATATTTTCTCAAAAAAGTCAAAAACATCTCTGGAATAATTCAACAAATAAGATTTTCCAACATATTCTAAAGCACTACTTAAATCTCCACTTGAATAATATATATTTCCCATTCTAAAAAACAAAACATCATCCGGTACTTCCAAAATATTCTCAATTTTCCTTAAATATTCAAGAGATTTATTTAAATTTTCATCAAGATAAAACGCCCAACTCAAATTAGAATACAAGCCTACTTGTAAATTATTAACCTCTTGAGAATTATTCCCTCTCAACAGCAAATCAAGTTTTTTCTCAACTTCGTAAGCATAATCAATATAATATTTTCTTAAATTATCATCCAATGATAAAAGATTTAATATGTGTAAATGATCAAATAATGTTAAATTTTTAGCATAATATTTCAAAAATTCAAGATTACCAGCCAACAAAATACTATCATTTTTCCTGTAAGAAGATACAATATCTATTGTTTCCATTAAATAACATACTTCTTTCAACGATTCACATTTATCATTCTTAAAAAAATTTAGTTTAGACTGATACAAAGTTCTATTAAAAGATTTTAATTTTACCATCAACAACTTATAAAAATCAACATCATTATAGCAAGAATCACTAACTGATTCCTCTATAATTGGCATTAATTTTTTAGAAGTATCAGATATTATTTTAAGTATATTTTTAACAACCTTAAATTTAAAATCCTTATTACCATTGCTCTTCTTTAAAGCATCAAAATAGGAATTTAAAGCACCTTGAAAATCCAAAATTTTCTCACAAATCTTACCTTTAAATAAATAAAAATCTGGATCTGTACTATATATATCCTGAAGGCTATCCAATTTAAAATTCAAAATATCTTGATTAGCAAATAAATTATTCAATGACCATAAAAAATATAGTGCAGGAAAATTATCTGGATGATATCTTAATTCTTCATTAATAATATTTTCTACATTATACATTCCCGGAAAAAATCTCTGTAATATCATAGCTTTATAAAAAAATGTATTTTTTACAGGTTTATTATTCAAATTATAAACATGAATAAAAGAGCCTACATCTTCTTCCTTCAAAATATTACCATTAATATCCTCAATATAAAAATATACAAGAGCACAATTTTGAGGTAAAGTAATAGAAACTTTGCCATAATCCATTTTTAAAAAATTTTCTATTTCTATTCCTTCCTTGCTTTTAACTATAGGTAAATTAAAATTTATGTAAATATACTTAAAATTAGGGTTTTCTTGGAAAAATAATTCCAATTTTTGCCCAGCATGGGGAAATTCTGGACTATACTCATAATAAGGGAAAGAAAATATATTATTTGTTATAAAAAAAATTAATATAAAATTTAAAAAAATAATTTTTTTCATACTTACCTTCTTTTTTTTAAAAAAATTTTAGTAACTTGTCTATCAGTAGCACCTAAAATAGTAAAAATATAGTCTTCATATTCAATAACCTCACCTACATTAGGTATTCGTCCAAGATGAGTGATTAGAAAACCATTTATAGTTTCATAATCTCCATCTGGAAATTTTAAACCAAAATTATCAGATAATTCATCAATTCTTGCTTTACCTTCAATAATATACGAATTATTTTGTAAACTTATAATGTATTTTTCTTCTGAAATACTTTCGTCTTCAATGTTACCAGTTATAAATTCCCATAAATCTTTTAAAGTAATTATACCACTAATCCCCCCAAATTCATCTGTTACAAAAGCAAAATTAATTTCTTTATCTGTCATTTCTATCAATAATTCCATAGAATTTTTATTTTCTGGATATATTGGAACTATTTTGATAATATTCAAAATATTAGTATCTTTATCAACACGAAGAGCATCAAAAATATTTATAACTCCTATAAGATTATCAATTCTTTCCTGATATACTGGAATATTTGTATATTTATTATTTCCTAATTTTTCAAAAAATTCTTTTACACTTAAATTATCAGGCACAGCAAAAACATCAACTAAGGGAATCATAATTTGCTTTATTTGAGTTTTAGTTATCTCAAAAGATTTATGAACCATTCTAATTCTATCAGAAGATTCAGATTGTTTATTAAAAAAAGTAGAAAAAATCGTTTTTATCTCTTCCTTTCCAATATTCAAATTACTATCAATATTTCGTACTCCAAAAATATATAATATAAATTTTGTAATATATTTCATAACAAATATGATTGGAAAAAATAAATAATATATAAATAGAATTATAGGCCCAAAAAAAATTGTTAATTTTAATGAATTTCTATAAAAAATAATTTTCGGAAATAATTCTGCAAAAATAATAGAAATAGGAGTTAAAACTAAAGTTGCATACAAAGAACCTGTCTCCGGGAAAAAATTTAAAAAAAATTCAGTGGTTAAAATAGAACTTAAAATTATAGCTATATTACCACCTACCAATGTAGTTGTCAAAACTTTGGATATTTGCAAAATAAAATTTTCAATTAGTTTCTTATATTTATGGTTTTCTGCCAATTGATGTAATTTTAATTTATTTGCAGAAATAATACTAACCTCATAGCCCGAAAGAATTCCCTCAATAAGTAAGCAAGCTATAATAATAACAAAATTAATTAACATTAGAAGTTATCCTTTTTACTTTTATCTTTTTTATCTTATTAGGATCTGCTTCTAAAATAGTAAATACTAAATTATTATATTTAAAAATCTCACCAGACTTTGGAATTTTACCCAGATGTCTAATAATAAATCCAGCAATACTTTCATAATAATCATCCTGTAAATTTGTATAGAAAATTTGGTTAAAATTCTCAAGTGATATATCAGCAGGAACAACAACATTATTTTTATCCAAAAATTCAATATCATTAATCTTTTCGGGCACAATATCTTTCGTAAAAAAATGCAAAATAGTACTCAATGTAATTATCCCTGAAATCGAACCATATTCATCTACAACCATTGCAAAATATTTTTTAGTTGTCCTAAATTCTTGTAATAGAATTGAGACTTTTTTATACTCTGTAATGTAAAGCGGTTTTCTCAAGTATGTTTTATAATTATTTCTTAATTCTTCTTCAGAAATTCCAATAATATCCTTTAGATATAAAATGCCTACTAAATTTTCCATATCATCTTTATAAACAGGAATTTTCTTTATTTTATGCTTTTTAAATATATCCCAAACTTTAGAAATATCCTCATCATTTATATCTATTCCTATAATCTTAACTCTTGGAACCATCAACTCTGCTACTTTTAAATTCTCAAGCTCTGCTAAATGAGTAATAATTGATTTTTCCCATAAACTAACAGAACCACTTGAATAACTTATCTCCATTGCTTTTTTTATATCATCAATAGAATAAGAAACATTATCAACATCATTGCTTTCTGGTAAAAAAATATTTATCAAAAAATTCATAAACTTATGAAATGGATAAAATATATAATAAGACATATAAATTATATTCTGGGAAAAATTTAACATTTTAAATTTATTTTTAATAGCAAAAGTTTTAGGGGTAATCTCACCAAAAATAACTATAATAAATGTCAATATCACCATAGAATATTCAATGGCATTACTCTCAAACAGTATTAATGAAACCTGTGTAAAAATACTACTTGCCGCTATATTTACAAATAAATTACCCAATAAAATAGCTGCAATTGTGGAATTGTTATTTTTTGAAAAAAATAAAATTTTTCTATATTTTTTAGGATATTTTTCTTTATAAATTTCTAAATCCTCAGGAGAAAGAGCAAAAAGAGCAGATTCAGTTCCAGAGTACATAAATGATAAAAAAATTAAAAAAACAAGCAGCCCAAAAGTCAATATCAACATTTTATTAAATAATAACTGGCTTGAAAATTAAAGCTCCTAAAGGTGGCAAATTTATATTTATAGAAAATGGCTGATCCTGCCATGCTATATGCTCAGCATGAACTCCGCCACCATTTCCAATATTAGATCCCCAATATATTTCAGAATCAGAATTCAAAATTTCTTCATAATAGGAATACAAAGGAACTCCTATTCTGTAATTATGTCTTACAACTGGAGTAAGATTCAATACCACAACAACAATATCATCATGATTTAATCCTCTTCTATAATAAGAAATAATCGAATTTTCAGTATCATGAAAGTCTATCCACTCAAATCCATCAGGTATATTATCCAACTCCCATAATGAATTTTCCTTCTTATAAATTCCATTTAAATCTTTAATAAACTTATGTAGTTTTTTATGAGGAGTATATTCTAAAAGATGCCAATCAAGACTACTTTTAAAATCCCATTCCCGCCATTGACCAATTTCACTGCCCATAAATAAAAGTTTTTTACCAGGATGGGTATACATATAAGTTAAAAATAACCTTAAATTTGCAAACTTCTGCCAAAGATCACCCGGCATCTTATCCAGTAAAGATTTCTTTCCGTGAACTACCTCATCATGAGATATTGGCAAAATAAAATTTTCAGAAAAAGCATACATCAAAGAAAAAGTAATACTACTATGATGATATTTTCGATAAACCGGATCTTTAGAAAAATATTCTAATGAATCATGCATCCATCCCATATTCCATTTATAACCAAAACCAAGTCCTCCAACATATACAGGTTTAGACACTCCAGGCCATGCTGTTGATTCCTCTGCGATCATTAAAATACCTGGGAAATAACTATAAACAACCTCGTTCACTTTCTGCAAAAAAGCAATAGCTTCTAAATTTTCCCTACCACCATAAATATTTGGTACCCATTCTCCATCTTTTTTACCATAATCTCTATATAACATTGATGCAACAGCATCCACACGTAAGCCATCAAAATGAAACTCATTTATCCAATAAATAGCATTCGCCATCAAAAAATTTCTAACCTCATTTCTGCCATAATTAAAAATTAATGTTCCCCAATGAGGATGTTCTCCTTCTCTCGGATCCATATGTTCATATAAATTACTACCATCAAATTTAGCCAATCCATGAGCATCTCTTGGAAAATGACCTGGAACCCAATCCAGAATAACCCCAATATCATTCTGATGGCATTTATCTATAAAATATCTCAAATCATCGGGCGTCCCATAACGTGATGTCGGAGCATAGTAACCGGTAACCTGATATCCCCATGAATCATCCAAAGGATGCTCCTCAACTGGCATTAACTCTATATGCGTATATCCCATTTCTTTAACATAAGGAATCAATTTATCTGCTAATTCTCTATAAGTCAAAACCCGATTCCCCTGCTCTGGAACCCTCATCCATGAACCAATATGAACCTCATAAACATTAATCGGCTGTTTTAATAAATCACTTTTTCTTCTTTTCTGTAAAAACTTTTCATCTTGCCATTTATAATTATCTAAACTATAAACAATAGAAGCTGTTTTAGGCCTCACTTCACTAAAAAACGCATAAGGATCACTTTTTAAAAAAATATTATTATATTTATCTTTAATTTCATATTTATATATACTTCCATTTAATACACCAGGAATAAAAATTTCCCATACACCAGTAGAGCCTCTAACTCTCATCTGATGAATTCTACCATCCCATCTATTAAAATCTCCAACAACACTTACCCTTTTTGCTTCAGGAGCCCATACAGCAAATAAAGTCCCTTCTATTCCATCAACCTTCATGCAATGAGAACCCAAATATCTATAAATATGATGATGATTGCCTTCATTAAATAAATATAAATCAAAATCACTTATCACAGGCAAAAATCTATAAGGATCTTCTACAATAACTTCATTTCCATTCTCATCAATACCTAAATAATTATATTTAAAATATTTTCTTCTTCTGGGGAATACTATTTGAAAAATACCATCATTATCAATTTTTTCCATTAAATATTTTTTATTTTTAGATAAATCATATAAATAAACTTTTTCAAAAAAAGGATAAAAAAAACGGATTACAACTCCCGCTTTTTTCTCCTCATCTACATAATGAAATCCTAAAAATTTAAAAGGATCATAATGTTCCGCATTTTTCAAAAGATTTATATCATCAGAATATATCATAATTCTATTTCTGATTCATTTTTAATTATTTTTGACACTATACCATATTTTTGAGCTTCTTTTGCACCCATCCAGAAATTTCGTTCAGTATCTTTTTCTACTTTTTTTAAAGATTGACCTGTTTCTGTGCTTATGATTGTATTTATTCTTTTTCTAATTTTCAAAATCTCTTCTGCCTCAATTTTTATATCAATAGCAGGTCCCTGCACTCCACCCATAGGTTGGTGAATTAAATATCTCGTATTTGGCAAAGAATATCTATCCTCTTTTTCTGCTCCAAGATATATAGTTATTGCAGCACTTGCCACCCATCCTGTACCAATTGTTATTATTCTTGGTTTAACAAATTTAAATAAATCATAAATAGTATCACCAGATTCTACATGCCCTCCCTGAGAATTAATAAAAACTTTTATAGGAGCATCAGAATCGGAAGCTAAAAGAAAAAGCTGCTGTGCAACTTGTTCCACTAATTTTTGATTTATTTCTCCAGCTATAATTATTGTTCTTGTCTTCAGCCATTTTTCACTTAATAAAAATTCATTCTTTTCTTTATTATTTTCCATCAACCTACTCCTTTATTTTTTTAAAATAATAAAAAAATATAATCTTTTTGTCAATAGTTTTCTAATTATCATACCTTTTAAAAACATCCTATAACATTATTAAAATAAAAAGCAAAAGCCGGATAGTAAATAATCCGACTTTTGCAATTTATGCTAAAAGGGGGAGTCCTAATGCCAAAAGCAAATATTTATTCCATCTTTTTACCATAATCTAACATATAATCTGTAGTAATCAATGGAAATGATGGAACTAAAAACTTATATGGTACATTATGCTGAAAAACTTGCATATTTGTTCGAGTCAATTTTATTTTATTAAAATCATCTACATCTATATAAATCTGATCGGAATATTTTTTCTGTAAATCATTCACAATTGGATTCAAATACTTTTCAATTATACTTGTATAATTGGATTTAAAATTCCCCTCTACTTTACAACGAGATAATAAATTATATTTATAATATAATGCATTATAATAATCTTTCCACATTTGCAAATTATTTTTTACAACATCAGTTTTATCATATCCTCTTTTATAAGCCTCTTCTGCTAAATATTTATCTGTTATCATATCCATAATAGCTAATTGTAATTGCTGACCAAACTCTATGTTTTTCATTTTTCGTTTTCTAAAAACTAAAGGATGTATATACTGTTCATATAAAAAATCATTCACAGTCCAAACCTTGCCATTTATATCAAAAAATGGCTGCTTCCCTATTTTCTTTAATTTTTTTTCAGCATCCAAAAACTCAAAGGAATCTACTTCTGAATTCCAGTAAGCTTTATTAACAATATCTTTCTTCTCTTTATCTGTTTTTAAATACAAAGGTGCTAAAATTTTAACAACTTTATCAAAAGTCTCCTTATAAAAATTGATCGTTTTCCCTGACATAATTTTCTTTTTAAATTCTTTATATAAAATATCTGCTTTATTATTTCTATACCATTGAGCTACTGACTCAAATTTTTCATTATATTCTTTTTGAGTATAAAAAGGCTGTTGAATCCATCCCTTTATCTGAAAAATCATATAAAAATTATCATCTATTTTTACAGGCCCAACTATTTCTTTCTTTTTTAAATCTCTTGTAAAAATAGCATTTAAAACATTTTCATTTTCTCCAACATTCCATTCTAATTTTTTTGTTGGTACTTTTTTAACTTTTTTAATTTTTAAAAGATAATCATCAATTGTTAAATTTTTATTTTTTAATTCTTTTATTACATCATAAGCAATCTCTTCCGACGGTAAAGACATATAAGATAGTTCATACTTTCTACGGGAAAAATTCACATGTTTATCAATAAAAGGAGAATCTATCTTTACTTTATTAAATGCAACATCGTTATAAAGCAATAATCTCATTGCCTGTTCTTTTCTACCTCTAAAATATAACTGAAATCTTTCATTTTTTAAAACTTCACTACTATCACCAGCTTCAATAGAAAATAATTTTTCAGCAATAAGAGAATTTAAAATTATTTTCTTATCAATATTATAATTATTTCTACAATAAACAGGGCGGATAGTATATTCCGCCCTGCGTATAAAATCCTTTACTGTAATCACACGTTTATCATCAATTTTTACCAATATTTTTTCTTTATTGTTGTACTTCTTCTCTATTTCTACTTTTTTTGAACATACAACAAACAACAATAAAATAAAGAATAAAAATGCTCTATTTAATAATTGCAAACTTGCCAATCTTCTCAGCTCCTGTTTCTTTTGATTTTACATGATAAATATAATAACCAGGTGCCACTTCTAACCCTTCTTTAGTGCGTAAATCCCAAAATACTGTTCCATTATCATAATCATTAGTGTCCCAATCATTCGCCTTATTCGTTGGTGTATTTTCAACATCTATCTCTTTTACTAAAATGCCAGATGTTGTAAAAATTCTTATAACACATCGTGCAGGAATATGAGTAAACATAATCCTTCTTCTTTGGTTCAAATGAGGATTTGCAACAGCTTCTTCGAAAACATTTGTAGCAACATAAGGATTAGGCACAACTTTTATATTTTCCATTTCTTCTTTCAACTTATTTTTATCTACAACCACCTGTCCTTTAACAGAAAAATAAATCTTATCAATGATTGTATCCTTAGTCTCACCATTAGTTATAACCCATGTTGGTCGATTGCCTTTAATTGATACTCCAGGGAATGGTCTATGAAATCCTACAAAATATCTAAAACCACTCTTAGGCAATTCACTCTCATCAGCTGCATCCCAAAAATTCATTGAGAAGATAGTACCACCCCAGATATAACCAACACTACCATTTTTTTCAACTTTAACAGTAGGACCTACTAATATTTCATCAATATCCCAATCATATACTCCATTAGCATTTATATCATGAATAATCATATCCATTTTTTCATATTCACCTGTACTATCTCTGAAAAATTTATTAATAACATAAAAATTATAAGAATAATCTGTTATCATGGAATCAAGTGTTACAGATTTTCCACTCGCATCTCTTACTCCGCCAAATCCCATAGTTGTTCTTGTCTTATATATTCCACTATCACCCCAAATAATCTCACAATCCCATGGGAGAGAACTTCCAACATCTGTCTGAGAAGTTGGATTATCTGCACCAAGAACATTCATAGGAGCAAATCCTGTAATCCATCCTGTCCTTGAACTATCCAATTGACCAACAATAAATGGCATATCCAATTTCATCTGAATTCCATCAAAAGGCTCTGTAACAATTTCCTTCTGATTATTCAAGAAATAAAAATTCTTCACAGCATATGGACTATCTTTTATATGCCCATATTTAATATTTGAACCAGAATAATATTCCGGGCTTTCCTCATAAACTAAACTATCCTGCCCATCTGTAACATCATAAATTCTGAATCCATAATCTAATAATTTTATATCTCCTGGATATCTATAAGTTTTTATAGGAGTATTATATCCCAAAGATCTACTTATAAAAATCACCTTATATCTATGACCTGGTTTAACAGCATGTATATCAAAAATTTCAAAAGAAAATTTTCCAGTACCAACTAAATTTGTAGTATCTTCCACTGTAATCTCAGGTGGAATAAATCCAGCTGCTTTTTGATGTGGCTTTACAATTGCAACATTTCTGGATATCTTTCGAATATTTTCATTTTCATCAATATCAATTGTAAATGTATTTTCAGATGGAGCAATACCTTCTGCTACATCTGGGATTCCATAATCATATGCAACCAATACATAATAATATGTTCTGCCATTTTCAACTGTATTATCAACAAAGAAATGTTTGATACCAGTATCATCTCCTAAGTAATATCCAACTCCATTGATATAACCAAAATCTGTAAAACCTGTTTTCCCATCTACTACATCACACTGGAAAATAGGTTTCTTTAATGTTGGAGTGCCATAGCCATCAGTAATCTGTACAGCATCTGCCATATTTTTATCAGTAGCCCTATATAGTTTATATCCTTCAAAATCATTAACATTTCCTATAAAAGGATCTCTGGTTTTTGTATCAGAAATATTATCCCAATATAAATATACTTTGCCATCTCCAGGTATTGCTTTCAAAGTAGGCATAATTGGTGGTTGTGCAAATCTATAATCAGTCTCATATATCATCTGAACAACGCTTTTTAATCTAAATAAAGCAGGAGCACTATGTTCTTCTGACATAAGTCCAGCCAGAGGATCATAGGAATGAAGTTCTGCCATAGAAACACGTTCTGTTCTTCCTTTATATAATGGGAATAATCCTGAAGCAAAGTTTTCAACAAAATTCAATGGTTCACCCTGGAATTCATCAAAAATACCCTGTGTTAAAAAATGAAAAATCTTCTCATCATTCAATAACTGAATACCTGTTGGTCCCCAATCTAAATTATATCTAAAGGAAGTCAAACCAAGCATATCTGTTTCTGAAACATCAGTTATTGCAAAATTAGGTTCAGCGCCAACACCTTCTTTAAAATCAGGTTTGTGATTACATTCTGTACCGTCTGCATCCGGGCCTGTATAATTTAAATCTAATGGTCCTACACCATCCAAACCTAAATCATCACCCGGATCTTCATTAAAATCATATACACCATTGCCATTTGCATCAACACCATCTTTCCAATCCTGATCTTCATCAGCATCCCAGTGTTCATGTAAATCTTCTTCTTTTAAATTATAATATTTCAAAAAAGCTTCTACATTATAGATACCATCTGTAGGCCCTACTTTTTTCATTGCCAAATTATCTCTTTTTTCATCAATTATACCGTCATTATCATTATCAATTCCATCAAAAGGTAAACCAGGAGATTCCAGAAATGTAAAACCCATAATACCCGGTGTACCACCACCAACTGCAAGTCCATCATAATCCCAGGAATAACACATATTCAAATCTTTTCTATAATATGCTATATCATCTCCAGCACCTTCTTCACCGCCAACTGCATTATCAAGCCAATATCCAAAATATACCTCTGGTAAATCATAGTCAGAAATATTTGAGATATTATATTCCCAAAAAATTGCATCTGCTGCTTGAGGGTTATTCCATTGAAATCCTCTTGTTTCAATTCTAATACCTATACCGCCCCATGGCAACCCCTTCTGGATTGTTACATCAGGTTTCTTATCCCCTATATATACTCCAGGTCGCGGATAATATTTAACAGTATCATCATCTCCCAAATATTCCTGATCCTGCGCATCATTTACAACAAAATAAGTTTCAAGATCAGCTTTCATAACACCTCTACCAAATCTACCATTCCATTCACCTGGCCATTTAGTAGTGCCTCCACGAGCAGGCCATCCCTGAGGTGGCCATGATTCCGGTAAATTACTCATAGCAGGATAATCTGATAATTCATTAAAATATCCAAAAACAGGATACAAACCCCATTCAATTGTGCCTGTTTTATCATGATCCATAAGTTCTCTATAACTTGTTTGACAATAATATAATGTATCTAATTCGTTCCCTGCCTTTTTAATCTCTGTAATATCTGTGACAGGAATGGTATCATTTTTTAAATAAACTCTTGCTCCAATTAAAAGAGCAATACCATCTGTCATTTTACTTCCTTCATAATTATTTGGCCATTTTGATACATCATATCCTAAACTACAACAGTTAGAAAGTTCAGTAGTATTTCTAAAAAATAAATAAACTCTATTACCATTCATAAAACCAGCTCTTTTTGCCGCTATATCACCTGCTGGATCATCTGGCCCTTCATAGGGTCTTCCTTGGCCTAATACAAAATCAATATTAAACAAAATGAAAAGTATTGTTCCTAAAATTATATACTTTAACTTCATTTCTTCTCTCCTCTTTAATTAAAATGAAATCCCAAAAGTAAACGCATGTGTATTACCCAATATTCCAATATCTCTGTATGCATAATCTATATTAATTGTGCGGTTATGCAAATAATATAATTTAATTCCAAAACCATATGTTAAACCAAACTCAGAATCAGACATAAATGCTGACCTATACCCTAATCTCAAACTAAAATCACCAACTCCATCATACTTCATTTTGTATTCGGCACCCATATTTACATATTCACTATTATTATTTAAATGTAATGCGTCTATAGATACTATCAATCTTTGCTTATCCAATAAAAGAGGTGTAAAAGAGATTCCAATTCTAAAAATTAAAGGTAATTCCCATGAAGCAAGTTCATAACGTACAGGAACATACTTATAATTACCTTCCTCATCCGGAGCTATATCTACAGTCTGTTTTAAATCAATACCATTATAACTTAATTTTGATCCATAATTAGAAATACTTGTGCCAATATTTAAACCATCACCAGGCTTGCCTGTTTTTGATAAAAATTTTGTATTTACAATAGCTCCTAAATCAAAAGCTAAAGCACTTCCACTACAATGCCATATCTTTGAACCAATATATTTTCCTGTAGCTCCAAAAGAAAACCATTCTGCCAATCTTCTTCCAAAAGAAAAATTAACTGCAAAATCATAACCATCAAACTTCTCTCCAGTACCTTCCTGCATCAAAACATTTGTAACCTCTTCAGAACCATAACTCATATAATATATACCCAATGCAAAAGTACCTAAAATAGGATGAGCATATCCATAACCTACAAATGAATTATTAATTCCTGCAAACCATGGCTGATACATCATCATAAATTCGCTTTTTTCCATATAACCTAAACCCGCAGGATTCCAATATATAGAAGATAAATCATGGGCTACACTCACATAAGCATCTCCCATAGAAATACCTGCACTACCAAAACCCAATTCTAAAAAATTAGCTGCAGTTGTACCTACCCTGTATGGCTTTTGACCAAAAGCCACTGTAGAAAAAATTATTAAAACTAATAATATTTTATATAAACTCTTCTTCATATATCACCACCCTTTTTAAAATACTATTCCAATTCCAAATTTAATTTCACGAGGCGCAGAATACATAGCCGGGTTCTTATATGCATCTTCTATATCACAAAAATTACTTCTAAATGTTTCTCTCTGTGCTTCTCTAATTATTGCAGTATAAGCTCTTCCTGTTGTCGGATTAACACTAACTTCATTTAATCTATCTAATAAATTATAAATATTTAAATAAAATCTTACTTTTTTAGTTCGCGATAATGATAAATCATATCTTCCTTTAAAATCAACTCTTACCTGACTTGGCATTCTTGCATTATTAGGTAATAAATTTTGTTTAGATAAAGGACTTTCTGATGGTGGAACATAGCTATAAGGTCTTCCTGTATTAAAATATCCTGTCATTGTTAATGACAAATGATTTAACATATAGCTTACACTTGCATTAAAAGTATGTCTCTGATCCCATGCTAATGGAATTAAAATAGGTACTGGATCTAAATTCTGTCCTGCTCTACTAAAAGTAGAAGTCGGATTATCAGCATTTCCACGAGTATATTGCAATGTGTAATTAAGATTGATATTTAAAGGCCCTGTTGTATAATCATATTTTAATTCAAGACCTTTACTATTACCATAGTCTTTATTACTATATAATCCATACTTTATCTGATTATAAGTAGTATATACCACCGCACTTTGTAAATCATAAATATCTTTATAATAAACACTTAATTCTAAAGACATACCAGGCATAATTTCCTGCCAAACACCCATTTCATATTGAACTGTTTTCTCTGCCTTAATATTTGGGTTACCAATAACAGTAGCAAAATCAGTTGGTGGAATCATAAATCTATGATTTGTATATAGTGCATATAATGGCGGCATCTGAAAAAAGTGTCCATAACTAAAATGCAATACAGCACTGCTTCCCAGAGTATAGGATAAACCAAATCTTGGAGAAATTTGAACCTGAGGATCTGCATCTTTAAACACAGACATTCTCTCTGGATTATCCGGAAAACTCAACTGATTCGATGGGTTTCGCCAGTTACTTGGTAATTTGGTATTAGAATTAAAATAATCATATCTAACACCCATATTTATAACCAGCGCTTCAAACTCCATCTTATCCTGAATATATGCTGAAAATTCATAAGGCTTCTTAATATATCTATCCATTGCAATAGATGAATCAGGTAAAATTTCTGGCTCATAATATGGGAAAACTACTTTCCCCTGTTCATAATCATAATAAAATTGGCTTGCTATAGGAAGATTATAATATTTATTCCTTACATAAGTTGGCCAATTCTTTACCTCGTGCTTAATATATAAAAATCCTGTTTTAATATTGTGATTATTATTAATCTGCCATGTCAAATCATATTTGAGATTTAAATCTTTTAAATATCTATCATATCTACCATGACTCATACCACCTGTTGAAAATCCAGCTGCTCCTCTTGAATACATATCAGAAATATATCTCTTATCCAGAGGATTTGAATATAAATATGAAGCATCATGGCTATCATTATATGATAATTTTAAGTCATAAAACAAACTATTAGTAATTAAATGATTGAGCTGACTAATATAAATCTTGGAAGTATGATAATTAGTGGCCCTTCCATGAGGTTTATATTTTGAACTATGAGAATACCCCTGGCCTTCTTCATCTTCATAAATAGTACTAAAACTTAATTTTATATTACTAATCGGTCTTATAGCTAACTTTCCAAAAAAAGAATATCTCTTATTCCAATCCATATCAACATAGCTGTTATCACCAGTATGTTCTGAATAATATCTATTACCTCTAATAATAACATCCCATTTTGTTGCTGTTTTTATAATATTTGGTGTTGTAAAATCAGAATAATTGTCTGGTTCAAATCTATTTATACCAACTAAATGATTTTTATTATCCTCATATCTTGCATTAAAAAAGAAAGTTACTTTATTTTTAATAATTGGTCCTTCAAACTGAAATTTATAATCCTGTTTTCTAAAAAAATCTGTATTCTTCAAACCAATAAAAATATCATGATGACCTGTATAATAATTAGAAGCAAAAACTGATGCACTACCTCTAAATTGATTGCCACCGTCTTTCGTAACCATATTAACAATACCACTCATAGCACGACCATATTCAGCATTAAATGTTCCTGTAATAACTTCCAAATCCTGTACTACCTCTTTATCAAGATCAACTATCCTCGAATCTCCGGAAAAACTTTCATCAACTTGAATACCATCAATCATATAAGAAACTTCTGTAGAACGACCACCTCTAAAATGATTGCCTATAATACCAGCCTGCATAGCAATTACATCCTGAATCTCTTCAACCGGCAACGCCTGGATTTTATCAGACGATACATTCTTAATAGAACTTGTCTGATCTTTTTTCATATCTATTTTTTCAGCTTGAACAACTACTTCCTCGCCCTGGATAGCTGTAACTTCTAATTCAAAATTTAATCTTGTAGTTCTATTAACTGAAACTTCTACTTCTTTAACCACACCAGTTTTATAACCAATCATTTGTGCTTTAACAGTGTATTTTCCCGGATCTACATTAATTATAAAATAATTTCCATTAATGTCTGCAACCCCCCCAATAGGAGATGCCATCTCTACCTCAATGCCTTCCAACCATATTCCAGTTATCATTACTTGAGCACCAGGCAATGGCTCACCTGTCTCTTTATCTACCACCTTACCAGATATTTTTCCTGTTGTCTGGGCACTAATAGTCCCCACCCAGAAGAACACTATAAAAACAATTGTCCCTAAAAGTAAAAACCAATTCTTTTTCACATGTACTCTCCTTTTTTAGCTCTTTTTTTTAAATTAACTTCATCAGTTTGTTAATTAAATTAATTAATTCTAATATACTATTTTTATCTTTTTTTGTCAAGTAAATATAACATATTTTTAAAAATTTCTAATTATAAATACAAATTAAATTTCTTTATAAATATCTATATAAAATAATCTCAAAATTAAGCAGTACACAATTAATTGTCCACCGCCTATCCTTTACATCAATTTATTATTTTTATATTAAAATTCAAAAATTATATTCTATACTGACTAAACAGATATAAAAAAAACTTAATAATTTTATAACTTAATAAATCCTATTTTAGAAACCCTATCTTAACATTTTTATAAGATATTATTGGCTATTGTATAAACTCTCTATACTATTAATTAAACTATCTATTTTTAAAGATAATTTTTTCGCTCCCTTTGGATTTAGATGATCTGAATCTGCAAAATCATCTACATGAAATATAGTGTCTTCAAGTAAATTAAAATAATAACAATTATCCTTCTCTTTAACAATCTTAGTTATTGTATTAATAGTTATGTCAAGCTGTTTCTTATCAAGATTAGAAACATATGTTTTATATGCAGGACTTGTATAAAATATAACTTTAATATTTCTTCTTTTTGCAAAACTAATAATTTTTTGAATAATACTAATATTTTTACCTAATTTTGATAAATCTTTAAATGTATGTATAAGAGCCTTTACTTTACCCGATCTAACAAGATCATGAGATTCAATAGTACAAGCTCCAAAACCTAATAATCGACCTCGATTATAAAGGGATTGATACTGCTTATGATTTTCAACATCATTTATAAAACCTAATTTAAAAAAACATATTGAAAGCTTATTTATAATATAGTAATTAAAAATACGTTTAATACTTTTTTTTAAATCTGTGTTTAAAAATTCAGAATAATCAGATAACCTATCTGTCAAATGCATGTGATAATATATATTATAATTTTTTATTCTTTCCCTACCTCCGAAATCTGACATATCAGCAAATAAGGTGAAATAGTCGATGGGTATTATAATATATTTCAAATTATTCCAATTATTTTTATATTTTTTAATAATTTCATAATCAATATCAATAGTTTGTAATGTCAAAGCTGCATTAAAAGCATTCCCATTAATAAATTCTGGGTTAATTCCAGAATATACATGAGAAGTTCCTAAAAATAATTTCTCTATTCGATTTGAATTTTCATCTAAATATTGATTTTTGTATTTGTAAATATTGGGCATACTCCGTAATGAAAGTTCAATTATTATAGCAATTACAATATATGGTACTGTAAAATATATTAATTTCTTTAAAAACTTTTTCATATAAGCACTCTAAAATTGAAAATAAATAAATTGTTGTTGTCTTCCTGCAAACAATAGAATCATAATAATTATAATATGATACATAGCATATCTTACTGGTCTTTTCCATGTAAGACCCAATTTTTCAATTGCATATTGATCATTTCTTCCAATCCATTCAATAATAATGAAGATAAAAATTAATATTGCAGTCTCTAAGCCATGCCTCATTCCTACAAAAAATGGAATTGTAAATAATGATTTTGAAAAAATTGTTGATAAATAACTCATTGCATGTCCAATATTATCAGCTCTAAAAAATACCCATGCTAAAACTGTTAATCCAAAAGTTATACTCATTTGTAAAAATTCTCTAATAGATGGCAATAACCTACCTTCTGCCACTGTATCTGTATGTACTCTATTTTTATTTAATAAAAGTAATGGTAAAAAATATACGGCATTTAAAGCACCCCAAACAATAAAAGTCCAATTCGCTCCATGCCAAAATCCACTTACTATAAATATTATAAAAGTATTTCTAATCCTCTTTAAAGTATTACAACGGCTGCCACCTAAGGGAATATAAAGATAATCTCTAAACCAACTCGATAAAGATATATGCCATCGCCTCCAAAATTCCGCAATATCTCTTGAAAAATAAGGAAAATTAAAATTCCGCATTAAATTAAATCCAAATAATCTTGCTGTCCCAATTGCTATATCCGAATATCCAGAAAAATCTCCATATATCTGAAATGCAAAAAATAATACACCTACAACTAATGTACTGCCAGAATAGTGACTTGAGTGATTAAAAATTTCATTTACTACTTCTGCTGCATTATCTGCAATCACAATCTTCTTAAAAAATCCCCACAACATCTGTCTTAAACCATCAACTGCTTTATCATATTCAAATATCCTTCTCTTATAAAATTGTGGAAGTAAATTTCTTGCCCTTTCAATTGGCCCTGCCACTAACTGAGGGAAAAAACTAACAAATGCCATAAAAGCAATAAAATTCTTTGTAGGTTCAAGCTTTCTCTTGTAAACATCAATACTATAACTCAATGTCTGAAAAGTATAAAAACTAATTCCAACTGGTAAAATAATATTTAATCCTTGAGGTTTTATAGAATGTCCAAACAGAGTAAATACCTTTACAAAATTATCTAAAAAGAAATTATAATATTTAAAAAATCCTAAAAATCCAAGATTTATTAGTATACTTGTCCATAATAACAATTTTCTTTTAGTTGGATTTTCTTGTTTCTTCAAGCCACGACCAACGAAATAATCAACTATTGTACTAAAAAAAATTAATGAAAGAAATCGCCAATCCCACCATCCATAAAAAACATAACTAGCAATAACTATAAAAAAATTTTGAAGTTTTAAATTCTTATTTACAACAAACCAATATATAAAAAATACTATGGGTAAAAATATTGCAAAATCTATTGAATTAAAAAGCACTTATTTCTCTCCATATTTATTTTTAAATGTTCTCTCTATAGATATAATACTCAATAAAATAACTAAACTTTACTATCAATATATACTTCACCAACACAACTTTATTTTTCTTATATATTTTGCCCATATCATACCCTTTTTACATCTACTCAGAAATATTACTATTAAAAACCATCATACTATATATAAATTAAATAAATCCAAAAATCAAGTCTATTGTTAAAAATTTTTTGATACTTTAAAAAAATACTACCCTTTAAATAAAGAATACTTTACAATATTATGAATATTAAAATAATGACATAAGTTGGGGAGTTTTTTTATTAATTGCCTAAAAAAATAGAAAAAAATTAATAGAAGAATGGAATAATTAAAATAACAAATGACTATGATAGGAAAAAACAACTGCAGAAATTTTTACACATAATTTAAGACTTAATTGACAGATACAATATATCTTTTACTTAATAAAATGATAAAAAACTTTACAATATTTTAGTCTAATAAATATACACAGCCATAAAATTTACTACTCAATTAAATCCTTAAATCAAAGAGTATCCCCTGGAATATCATAGCAAATCTGTTTATTTATATCAAATGTAAAAATATTTTCTGGATTAGTAAGTCTAACTATTTTCACCTCTGCTATCCGTGATATTGGAACAATCATATCACTTATACCATTTGTACTTTTCTGACTAGACCAAAACATAATCCCTGGTTCACCATTTTTCATTTTTATCCATGAAAGAAAAATAACAGAATGACCAATGCCACTTTTCCAGCTAATATTCATAAAATCACCAGCAATAGCATCCTTTGGTTTAACCTCTGTCCCCATTCCAGTATATTCTACAAGAGCAAAATATGAACCAAATCCATCAGCATTCCAATTACCCCAAAGTTTAACTTTATCCTCTCTTCTCCCGCCATCGGGCTCCTGCATTCTAATTGCCTCATAATGTGCACTATCCAAAAGCTCCTCTTTCCCATTCAATATCATATTCAGTGCTTCAATAAATACTGCATAAGTAGAACCACTACAATAACTGGTCTTTCTTGGAGCATCCAATAATTTCTTCCCCAAAAAAGATAAATCATAACCTATGGGGGATTCTGGCGGGATTGAATCAATCCCTATAAAATATCCACCTCCATCTGGAAATTTTGACTGAACTAAATCTATAGCTTTCAAAATATATTTATTATATCCTTTTGCATATTTACCAAACATATTATAATGATTTGTATTCTTATATTGATAATTAATTGACTCAAATTCTGATTGATTTAATTCTAACCTTTTATTATTTGTACAAATAATAAAAATAAATAAAAATGTTATCAAAAATTTTTTAAATTTCATCTCTCTCCTCCCTTTTTTAATAAAATTTAAACAAAAAAATATACTTGTCAATAAAAAAGTCCTTGACTTTAATAGTTTTTTTATTTAATCATTACAATATGAATATATTCGCCAATAAAAAAAATAAAACTATTAGTGATATAAAATTAATAAAAAAAATATTTGAAAAACTTACAGAAAATGAAAGTGAGATTGCAATATTCATTGATAAAAAGTATTTTACAACTATCAATCAGTATGAGCCACAAAAAAATGAAATTACTTTAGAATTTGAATTTAAACCCAATAAAAAAGAATTACTTAAAAACAAAGAATATAAAATAGAACTTAAAAAAAACGAAGAAATTTACACAGGAAAGGTTAATTTTTTAGACGGCGATAACCTAACATATAAATTTAATTTACCTACATTATTGCAAATAGATCAATATAATAAATTCTATAGAATATTAATTCCTCCACGAATAGAAGCCTTTTTAGAGTGTTTTATTATAAGAAAAAGTCAATCTTTAGGTGAAATTTTTAACTTTACAATAAGAGATCTTTCCATTGAAGGAGCTACAATAAATTTGCCAAATAACATAAATTTTCCTTTTTATCCAGGATACACAATAAAGAAAGCAACTATAAAAGGCTTAGATAAAGATATAATAGTAGACATTATATTCAGAAAAATATCTACAAGATCAGCTTCTGTATATTTTATATATTATAATGATAAAGATAAAGAATATCTCAATAAAAACATCATAGAAATTAGATTAGAACAAATAAAAAAACAAAAAGAAATGAAATTAGAAATTCAACCAGATGAGCAAAAAGTACAAAAAATAAAAAAAGAACTTCCAGATAAAGAAAAAAATAAGGAGCAAGAACAAAAATTTGATGTGAGAATTCTAATAATAGACAATAACCCAGACGAAATTATAAATAAAATAAATGACAAATTTAAGGTAAAACTTACAAACTATGATAATTATCAAATATTTTTAAAAATAATTAAACCTCAAAAAATTATAATCAATTGTGGATACCTCAATGGTTACAAAATCATTGAAGATGTTTTAAAAATTACAGAAGAGAAAAACATACCTATTTTTTTATATAAAAAAAATATTAGTGAAAATTTTTTAAAAGAAATACTTGCCAAAAATAAAAATATTCATTATTTTACAAATGAGGAAGATATTCAAGATATTTTCAATAAACTCTTAAATTAACAAATTTCAAAGAACCTACCATCAAGATAATGTATGTTTCATATTTATTTATATGTGATAATAAAGATAATTTTTCAATAAAAAACCAATGAAAGGAGAGTAAATGAATATTGCTACATTACAGAAAATGACAATTTCCGAATTAACAGCTCTTGCAGAAAAACTTGAAATCAAAGATTATTCTGGACTCAAAAAAAATGAACTGGTATTTAAAATATTAAAAGCTCAAACAGAAAAAGACGGCTATATCTTTACAGAAGGGGTAGTTCAAATAACAGAAGAAGGTTATGGTTTTCTAAGAACACCTGAACTCAACTATTTACCCGGTCCTGATGATGTTTATATTAGTCCCACTCAAATCAAAAAACTAAATCTAAGAACTGGAGATACAGTATCAGGTCAAGTACGAGCACCTAAAGATAATGAAAGATACTACTCACTGGTAAAAGTAGAAGCAATAAATTACAATAATCCTGAAAGTGCTAAAAATAGACCTTTATTTGATAACTTAACTCCATTATATCCAGACGAACAAATCGTACTTGAGACAACCTCAAATAAGCACAATCTATCAATGAGAATCCTTGATCTTTTATGTCCAATAGGAAAAGGACAAAGAGGATTAATCACAGCTCCTCCAAGAGCAGGAAAAACAATCTTATTGCAGGACATTGCAAATAGTATCTCTATAAATTATCCAAATATAAAACTTATTGTCTTGTTAATAGATGAAAGACCCGAAGAAGTTACTGATATGAAAAGAAGTGTTAAAGCAGAAGTAATTAGTTCCACTTTTGACGAACCGCCAGAAAGACATGTTCAAGTTGCTGATATGGTTTTAGAAAAGGCAAAAAGATTAGTTGAGCAGAAATTTGATGTAGTTATACTTTTGGATAGTATTACAAGACTTGCAAGAGCACATAATACTGTTGTACCTCATTCAGGGAAAATCCTATCAGGTGGTGTTGATTCAAATGCATTACACAGGCCCAAAAGATTCTTTGGTTCTGCCCGTAATATAGAAGAAGGTGGTAGTTTAACTATTATTGCAACAGCATTAATCGAAACCGGCAGCAGAATGGATGAGGTTATTTTCGAAGAATTTAAAGGTACTGGTAATATGGAATTAGTATTAGATAGAAAATTAAGTGATAAAAGAATATTTCCTGCTATTGATATTAACCGTTCCGGTACAAGAAAAGAAGAACTATTAATACCTGAAGAACAATTAAATAGAATATGGATTCTTAGAAAATTGTTGAATGAAATGACATCTGTTGAAGCAATGGAATTTTTATTAACAAGATTACGTTCAACGAAATCAAATAAAAAATTCTTAGAATCAATGAATGAATAAAAATATATACTGGGATATGATTTTTTCATATCTCAGTTTTTTATTAAAAATATAAAAAAAATCCCTCTATCCTATAATAAAATTTTATATAAATATTTTTTTCGAGTAAAATATATTTACTTATTTAATTATTTTTAATATTTTTTCTGCAATTAAATTATGAACTTTCACATCATCATAATAATGATTTTGTATTTTTTCTTTAATTTCTTCAATCCTTTTCCAATTAATTTCCTTCTCTTCCTCAATATTTTTTATAGCAGAACCAATAATTTTATATGTATCTAATAGCTTTTTGCCCGTATTAGAAATTTTCACCTCATCTTTAAAATCTAATTCTTTCCCCTTTTTTTTATTACTTACATTGTTACTTTTCTCTTTTTCTTTGGCATGAATATCCTTCAAAAAAAAATCATCAATATAATTGATCTGCATAATTAACTCCCTTTATGCTCTTTCATCTGTAATCAAACCAGAAATTTCAGCAAGAGACTTTTCAATTTTCAATAAATAATCCGGTGGAATCTGCCTGATAACTTTATTTTTTTCAGAATCCACTACCTGAATTACTGTTCTATTATCGAAATCTCGCAAAATTTTAAATTTAATTTTTCTCTTAAACTGATTTAAATAGGTATTAATATTCTCAACCAAATTTCCAACTTCCACATCATTTAATTTACTTTCTTTCATTTTTTCATTATTAGCAGTAGAACTAACATTTTTTTTATCATTAGCAGCAGATTGCTGCACTTTATGGGGCTCTAAAAAAGTCTTATTCAACCCCATAGAATTCAAATCTGAACTTCTAATTTTTATATCCATTTTTTGTCTCCTTTGTTGCTAAATAGAAATCCCTTCTGATGTTTTGTTAATGGAGACCTTTTGTTCAGATTGTTGTTTTTTAGCTAATTCTTTTTTAATCGCTTCTACCCATGCCTCTTTTAAACCTTTTAATAATTCAATAACTTCATCTACAGGCTCCATAACGCCAAGGCCAACATTAACTTGATTTAATCTATAATCCATATAATCATACAATCTAAACAAAGGCAATGAAATCTCTTTTATTTCCATATTCAAAGAATTCTGTAATTCCCGAATAATTTTCTTACTTTTCATAATATATTGAAACGACTCATAAAAATTTTTCCTATTCTGCTCAATCTTTGATTTTTCAAGGAACTTTATTGCATGTTCATAAGCCATAATCAATAATTTTTCTTTACTCTCAACATTTAGATTAATTTTGTTATAAGCATGAACAGCAGAATTATACATAGCCATTCCTTTCTTTTATATTATTTAAACAAAATAGGGTGAATATATGAAAATTCACCCTATTTTGTATTATATCAACTATTGAAATAATGATAATATATTCTGAGGTAAGAACATTGATTGAGCCATCATCGACAAACCAGTTTGCTGTAAAATCTGTAATTTGGAAGCTTCTAACTGTTCTTTTGCCATATCTGCATCTTCCAATCTACTTGCAGCTTCTCTTGTATTTGTCTCAGCAACAGCAAGATAATCTTCTTTATATGATAATCTTTGACTTTTTGAACCAATTTGTGCAGTCATATGATTAACTCTTGCAATTGCCTCATCAACTTTTTTTAATGTTTCAATAGCATTACCGCTATGGCTTAAATCTAATTTAGTTGCTTGTGCTCCTCTTACTTCAAAAGTAGTTGTTTGATTTGGCTGGATATAGCTATATACAGGATTATCGGGATCTGTTGTATCAGGAAGATTAAAAGATATCTTCAAACCTTCAACTAAAACAGTATTATTTGTTAATCCATTTGGATTATCTGACTTTAATTCATTTTTATACAAATCATTTAAATTAATTGTCTTTCTCCATGTTGTACCACCTGCTACATCATAGCCATTACTATCATAATCAATAACAATAGTTGCATTATTTGCATCCTGACCTACATCCTGTAATGTTCTAATCCTATAATAACCATTAGCAGCTATCGCCTTGGTATCACTATTTATTTCTACACTAGCAACGCCTGTTCCCTCAGCAATATTAAGATTTGTTACATTACCAGCTCTTGAAGTTTCCCAACCTAATTGTCCTACACCAATGTCATTTGCATAAAAACTATATTGAATATTGAAATTTGTTCTATCAGTTGCATCTGGACCTGTCTGGAAAAATTTACTCTGGAAAGTTCCATCTAATAATTTTTGATTACCCCATCTAGTAACTTCAACAACTTGATCAATTTCATCTGCCAATTCTTCTACAACTGATTGTATTTCAACTCTTTCATCCTGTGATAAAGAATCGTCTGCTGCTCTTGCAACATTTTTTCTCATCTCCTCCAAAAGCTTAGAGATATTATTAGCACCGCCTTCTGCAACACCCAATACATTTCTGGCGTTTCCAACATTCTCTGAAGCAGTAGCCAAACCATCTGCTCTAATATTTAACTTTCTAGCAAGTATAAAGCCTGCCGGATCATCAGCAGCTGTATTTATTCTCTTACCTGTAGAAAGCCTTTGTTGTGTCTGTGTCATTTTCTTGGAAGTAAAAAATAGTGAATTATATGCTCTTAATGCTGACACATTTGTATTAATACGCATTTTTATGCCTCCTGGTTAACTTACAAGTTAACTTTTTTAATTAACGACCTTTGACCTTACACCGAAAGCTACGTTACACCTTACACTCTGATTATTATATCGACAGATTACAATATTACTTTAGACTATTTTTTTAACAAATTTTCCTTAAGCTCATTAAATTTATATAAAATATATAATTTTATTGGATATTGTTCTCCTAAAAGAAGTTGATGACCTCTATTATTATAATCATTAATCAATATTGGCATTCTTAAATTAATTGAAATAAGTTCTAATTCATCGGGAACTGTAACTATTACAAATTGCAATAAATTCTCTTTCAAATAAGTATCAAGTTTATTTTTTACATTATCATCTATATCAAATACATAATCAGGAACTACCAAATAGGGATTTATTAATAAAAAATTTACTTCTGTATCTTCTATAGAAATTAATTTATAATAAGGGGTAAAAACAGTGCTTTTTTTCAATATAAAATATTTAAAAGATGTAAAACCTATTAAACCATCTGGAAAATAAACAAGCTCACCAACCATAAAATATATTTACCTCAAGAAATTAACTAATGTTGATTCAAAAATCAATCTACCTGAATATATTGCTGCCTGATAAATATTTCTCATTTTCTGTAATTCCATCGCTGACTTTGCTAAATCAATATCTTGAATATCTGATTTTAATTCTTGAATACTTAATTTATTATTCACTAATCTATCTGCTGTTAAATTAAGTCGTTGTATCCTTGTACCCGCAAGAGCAGCATTATCCATAATCTGTTGTATACCCTTTTTTACAGGAGATATTAAAGCATTCACTTTATCCTGTTCATTATTCTCCAGTGCCTTCCTCAAGTTAATTAATGTATCAAAAATATTTATATCTTTTTCAAATGCCTCATATCCGGATATATTAATAGCAATAACAATTCCATTATCTATTTCCTGATAAAACAAATCTCTTATACCTTTTTCATTTTCATCAACTCCAACTATTTTTTCACTATCAAAATTTACATCATATGATTGATATGAAATAACATACTTGCCTTTTGTCATATTTGAACCATCTAAAATCTTTATAATGCCATTTTCATAATCCACATCATAATCTTTTCCTAAATCCATTAATTTTCCATTTATATCATACAATTTTAAATATCCCTTTTTTCTTATATCGGAATGGCTAAGCGCTATCCTCTTATTAGTTCCATCATATACAATCTCTTCATTATCAACATTAGTATAAGCATGAAAAGGCTGTTCTAAAGTTCGTGTCCCACCAAAAACATATTTATCCTGATATTTTTTTCTACTTACATCAATCAATTCCTGCAAAATCTGATCAACTTGAATAGCTAAAGATTGCCTTTCATCACTATCAAGAGTAGCATCTGCACCCCTCAAAGCCAGTTCATAAGCCTTTTTCATTAATTTTTGTGCATCCTGTAAAGCGGACTGTGTAAAATTCAAAAAAGCTTTTGCCTCACTAATATTATTTTGAAATTGTTCATTCCTCATTAATCTATCATCCAATTCCAGAACTCTTGCTGTATTAATGGGATTATCAGAAGGTCTATTTATTTTTTTACCTGTAGTATTTTTTTCTTGTATAGAAGCAATCTTCCCCATATTATTATTTAGATTAGAAATATATAAATTGTATATATAATTATCTGTAATACGCATAAACTATCTCCTTTATGTTGCCATTCTATTTATTACAGTATCTAATAATTTATCTATTGTTGTTACTAATCTTGCTGCTGCTTGATATGAACTCTGATATCTTATAAGATCTGTTAATTCCCCATCTAATTGAACACCTGTTGCTGACTCCATGAAATTTTGAACCTGTTGCAATAAAATCTCATGGTTTTTTCGATATTTATCAGATTCCTGTGCCTTCTGACCAATAGCACTAACAAACGTATCATAATATCTGCTAAAAGTCATTTGATTGTTATCCATCGTTTTTTTATCTTTTAACCTTGCAATTTCAATTGCTATTGCATTATCCCCCGGAGCACCTGTTTTAGATGGTGCAACCTTTTCTGGATTTTGCAATATATCATAATTCAACTGAATATCTTTTGCTCCATTTATCACTGGATTAAAAAAATCTATACTCGTTTCATTAATTGATGTCCCCGTGAATCCTTGTTTATGTAATTTATTTACTTGCTGAACTAAATTAACCGCTAATTGATTTATTTTCTTCAACTGTTCAATTAAAAAATCATCTCTAATATCCATTAATGCTTTCAATTCACCACTTCTTAAAGTCACTTTTTTATTATTGTGAACAGGAAACAGTATTTGTATTTTATCATAATCATTTGTAGATGTTTTTCTATCCATCGCAATTTCATAGACCTGATCATTTTCGACTATAGATAATCCAGATAATGTAACTTTAATCATACCACTACGAAATTCTTTATAAGAAATATCTGCTATCTTTGCCATTTCTTTCAAAATTTGATCTCTCTTATCTCTTAAATCATTTGCCTGCCTATTTTGAGCATATTCAATACTTGCGATTGAAACATTTAATTCTGCAATTTGTTTTGCATAACTGTTCATTTTTTTTACTTTATCTTCAACCTCATCAGCTATTCTCTGCCGCAATCCAGAAAATTCTTCATCAATATAATGAAAAGCATCCACAAGATTTTTTGATTTCTCTACAACATTTATTTTCATAGATTTCAATTCAGGATGATTCGCAAGCTCACTCCATGCATTAAAAAATTCAGTCAAAGATTTACTAAGTCCAAATTCTGACGGCTCATTCAATATTGATTCTATTTCCCCTAATAAAACATTTCTTCTATCCCATTGACTGGCATCAGAATTCTCATTTATAAAATGTTCAAATAATAATCTATCATGTTGTCTCTTAATCTGCTTTATCATCACACCATTACCTAACTGTCCAAAAACTGTATCTGTTGGCCTTCCTGCCTCTAACACTACATCCTGTCTACTATATCCTTCTGTATTCGCATTTGATATATTATGACTTGTGGTTGTAATTTTAGCCTGCTGAGCAAATAGTGCTCTTTTAGATAATTCTAAATTTCCAAATAAACCACTCATATCATATTTTCCTATTTATTATATTCAAAACATTCTCTTTGAATTCCCCATCTTTTCTATATAGTGTTTTATCTCCATTTAATGTAAATAATCTTAATTCATCATCTATTATTTTTATAGCATTATTCAATAAAAGCTCATTTCTTTTATTGAGTTCTGCAATAGAAAAAGAAAGCATTTTCAATTTATTAGCAATTTCAATAAATTTCTTCTTTAATACTAAAGGTACAAATTTTAATATCTTATTTATATCTATATCATCATCTGGTATATACCCTTCATCAACCATCTTTTTTAATACTTCTCTTCTATAAGATTCTATTTGAAAATTTTTCTGCAACAACTCTCTTTGTTTCTCTAATACTTCCTTTAAAGCTATAGCATTATTATCTATAATAATCGCCTGCTCCTCTATCATCACATCATTTAATTTACTTAAATAGTTAAATTCGATCTCCAAAACATTTAATAAATCCTGCCAAAGTTTCATAATAATATCCTCCATTTATTATAAATCGGCATAATCTTTAATTTTTAAACATATCTTTTAGTACATCAAAATATTTTTTTACCTTATTGATATAATTCTTGGTTTCCTTAAAAGGTGGGACTCCATTATATTTTTCCACATTAGTAGGGCCAGCATTATAAGCTGCTAATATTAAATCTATATCATCATTATATAATTCTCTAAGTTGTTTTAAATATTTTACTCCTCCATCAATATTCTCTTCAGGATCAAAAGGATTTCTTATATTCAACATTTTAGCTGTATCTGGCATTATTTGCATCAATCCCATTGCGCCTTTCGGAGAAACCGCAAAATTATCTCCCCCAGATTCCACAAGTATTACAGAACTTACAAGATTTGGATCTATCCCATATTTATTAGCTTTATCTGAAATTATCTTTAAATATTTCTGCAATTTTTTAAAGGGAGACTGCATTTTAACATTGCTTTTTATATGAATTTTGCTAATACTTTTGCTAATGCTTTTATTAATTTTATCAGTATCTAAATTATATTTCATTGATAATTGATTATATAAAATTTTTGACAAACCTACCTCTTCAGATTGTGATGATATATCAGAAAAAGAATTTATTAATTGATCTCTAAAGATTTCCTCTCCAATTCCACCATAAAACATATTATTTTTATCAAATTTAGACATATTCTTCCATATCATACTCAAAAAAATAGATTCAAACTGTTGACAAACCTTCTGAAGTTTCTGTTTCTTTTTCTCTAAATCAACTCCACTATTTGATGATAATTTTGCCAAATTGCCATGCAATTTTATCATCACATCACCTCTAAATCTGCATTTAAGGCTCCAGCTTTTTTTAAAGCTTGAAATATAGCGATTAAATCCCGAGGAGTAGCGCCAATAGCATTCAAAGCTTTAGCTAATTCCTGAACATTAACTCTCTCAGGTAAAACGATTGTCCTTGCCTGAGTAGCTCCCCCACCCTGACCATCTCCCTGATCAACAACAATGCTTATATCATTATGTGATATAGAAACTGTAGAAATTCCTACATTTTTGCCAGATATTATTGTGCCTGTTCTCTCATTAATCACTACTTTTGCAACATCATCAGGTATAATTGTCAAATTTTCTATAATCGAAATCAATTCTATAACCTTATATTGAGAAGAATAATTGGCTGGGATTTTAATCCTGACCAATCCCGCATCTACAGGAAAAGCAATTTCATTACCAAATCGCTCATCCACAGCCTGTTTTAATCTCATAATAGTAGTAAAATCAGGCTCATTTAATGTTATATTTAAAAAATCATTATCAACTATATTTGTTTTTATCTCATTTTCCAGAATAGCTCCCTGTGGGACCATTCCTACAAGTTCAAAATTTTGCCTACTACCTCTTGGAGCTCCTGAATTCATGCCTCCAATAGAAACCGGGCCAGAAGCTGCTGCATATATAATATTATCAGGTCCTCTCAACGGTGTCATTATTAAAACTCCCCCCTCAAGGCTTGTTGCATCTCCCAAGGAAGCAACTTGCACATCAAATTTAGTTCCCTTCTTCATAAAAGGATTTATTTTGCCTGTAACCATCACAGCTGCAACATTTTTAACTCTTGCTTTATTTGCATCAATAGCAACACCCATTCTCTGAAGCATTTTTGAAATTGACTGAACAGTGAATATAGTTCTATTTTTATCTCCTGTACCATTCAAACCCACAACAAGCCCATAACCAACAACCTGAAGTTCCCCCACACCTTCAATATGTGCAATATCTTTTACCCTCACCTCAGCAAATATATTCAAAATATTTACAAATATAATAAAAAATACTACTCTTCCAATCATATCATCCCCCACATAAAACTAAAAAATCCAATTAAGTATTCTGGTTAAAATTCCAGGTTTTGCACCTTGAGTCATTGTACCTTTACCTTTATAACTTATTTCAACATTAGCCACTTTATAAGAAGGAACTGTATTATCCGCTGATATATCATCCGGCCTTACCTCTCCTGTAATTTTAATTAATTCCTCTTCACCATTTACAACGATTTTTTTCCTTCCTTCAATCTGAAAATTACCATTAGGTAATATATTTATAATCTTTGCTGACAAAGTTGTTTTAAATGAATTTCCGCGAGCAGTTCTCCCATCTCCTTTATAAGTGTTTTTCCATGCTCCATCTATTCCAAACAATGACACTGCTCTTTGCCATCCGCCTTTACCAGGACCAAAACTGGATGCCAGCTGATGTTGGGTATTAGAATTATTCGTGCTATAATTATTTGCTACTGCTTGCTCAGATACTATTATTGTTATAAGATCATTAACATCCCTTGCTTTATTATCGGAAAACATCTGATAAAGAGGCTTTGTTTTACAAAAGCCCAAATTATTAAAAACTAATAAAATCAGAATTATTATTCCAATCCTTTTCATAATATTATCTCCCCTTTATTCTTATCTACTATTTTAACTTGTAAAACTTTATTACTTTTAATATTTTTAGCTTTAATATACTCATTTTTATGACCATCTTCTAAAGCCTTGAGTTTACAAGTAATTTTTACATTCCCTGTTTTTACAATTACATCTATAATATCATTTCTTTTAACTAAAACCGGCCACTTAAAATATCTATTATATAAAATATTTCCCGGCTTTAAAATTCTTGTTGTTTTGCTCCCTATTATATTACCAATATCTAAAACAATACCTTTTTCATTAACACTTGCTAAAAATAATTTCTTCTCAAAATCAGAAGTTTTTACTACAGTGTTATTATAAATCAAATGTTTAGGAGTATAGTAATATTTATAAACTTTTAAATGCAATGGAACATTTATCCTCTCAACCACTCTCCCACCTTTATATAACTCTAATGAAAATAAATTAAAATTATTAATTTTTATCTTTTTACTAAAAACAACAATTGAATCTGGTTTAAAAAGAAAAAATTTATTTTGAGGATACTTTCTAATTCTGAATTTTATTTGATTTTCAGGTAATTTTAATTTTTTAATTAAAAATTTTTTGATTTCATCTTTTATTCTAAAATTAGACAAAAAAAACTTTGCAAATAATATATTAACCTTTTCTGGACCATAAATTTTAATATCTAAACTTGGATAAAGTCTTTCTATATAAAACTCAAGTTGAGATTTTGAAATATAATTTCCATTTAAAATAGGTTTTACATTTAATTTTTTTACCTGAGCAGGAATATTAGTACCTGCAAATTTTCCTATATCCTGTAATTTTATATCATCTTTAACAATTGCATTATTATTCAAAAAGATCATAATATTGCCAAAACTAATATTAAAAATAACTAATAGGAGTAAAAGACATTTAAAAATAATGTCTTTCATTTTATTATCTCCTTAAATTATTGACTGTTGACAACATCTCATCAGATACTGTTATTGCCTTTGAATTAATTTCATAAGCACGCTGAGCTGTTATCATATTAACCATTTCTTCTACAACCTGCACATTAGATTTTTCCAGATAACCTTGCAATGTCTCAGCATATCCCTCCTGTGCCGGAATGCCAAGTAAAGGATCCCCCGATGCAGCAGTCGGCACATACAAATTTCTACCAATATTCTTTAATCCTGCTGGATTTATAAACTTTGCAAGCTCAATCTGACCAATAACAGTTTCTTCAACAGCATCCGGCGTTAAAACAGATACTGTACCATCAATTCCGATCATTATATCCGTAGCATTCTCGGGTATAGACATTTCCGGTTGCAAAATAAAACCATCTTTTGTTACCAAAGTCCCATCTCTATTAATTTGAAAAGAACCATCCCTTGTATAATAAATTGTTCCATCAGGACCCATAACCTGAAAAAATCCATCGCCATTTAAAGCAACATCTAATTTTCTATTAGTAGGAACCACATCGCCCTGTGAAAACATCTTCGGAGTAGCTGCTACTTTTACTCCATTACCAACTTGTAATTCTGAAGGGACTTCCGCCCCTTGAATAAATGTTGTACCAGCTGCTCTTATAGTTTGATATAATAAATCCTGAAATTCTACATTATTCTTTTTAAAACCTGTTGTATTTACATTAGCCAAATTATTTGCTATTGTATCAACATTAAACTGTTGCGCAATCATCCCTGTTGCAGCTGTTCTCATTGCTTTTATCATATATTCCTCCAATTTTAATTTTATTCTAATCTACCAACACTATTTATCAATGTATCTAATGTCTCATCCTGAGCATGTATAGATTTCTGGTTACTCTCAAACTCCCTAAAACTTTCAATCATATTAACCATTTCCTCTATTGTATTAACATTAGAATCTTCCAGGTATCCCTGTAAAACTCTTGCATTAGAATCCTTTTTTACAGCCATAGGTACTTTTTCTTTCCAAAGATTATCTCCAATCTTTGCTAATTCATAAGGCTTTTCAAAATCTACTACTTTTATTTTATCAACATAACGTCCATCAACAAAAACTCGTCCATCCTCACCAATTGCAATATCTTTCCCAATTAAAATAATAGGACCATTTTTGCCCATCACAGGCTGATTATTATTTGTAACTAACATACCATCTGAATTAATTTTAAAATTACCATTTCTCGTATAAGCAGTACCACTAAATGTCTGAATTTCAAAAAAACCATCACCATTAATAGCAAGATCCAATGGATTATCCGTCAGTCTAAAACTACCTTCTGTAAAATCTGTAAATGTCTGATCTGCCATGCTTCTTTGATCCCATCTTGGCACTTTATCTTTCTCATTAACTAAATCTTGAAGTTTTCTCGCAAAAATGCTATCTTTTTTAAACCCAACTGTATTTGCATTCGCTAAATTATTTGCAATTATATCTTGTTTATTAGAAAGATAATTCATTGCATAAGCATTATTATATAATCCTTTTATCATAAAGTTCTCCTTTTTTTACACCATAAGTATGCAATTTATATGCCGTAAAATATAAAGATAACTATCGTACTGATTTTCAAGGGATTATATCTAAGCAAGCCTCTATTATTTATATGTAAAAATTTGCCTATTTATTTTCAAAAATAGAAAATTTTTCTTTTTTAAATTTAGCAAAAAATCTATTTAATTTTTTTCTTAAAAAATTAGAATAAGACATATCATCTTCTTTTATTACAGCACTTATCCTTGGATCATTTATTTTTTCAAAAATTAATAAAAGTTTGAACCTTTGTGCCTGCGAGGAGATCTCCCAAATTTTTTTCAAATAAGTCAATCCTTCGAAATCAAAATAATTTCTCATTAATCCTACTACAAATTTGCTTACTTCCTCATCTTTATCATTACAAGCACTCAAAAGATATAACAAATTTTTTGCATTCTTTCTCGGAAAAAGAGCTTTTGCAGCCGCCATTCTAACATATCTGTTATCTGATGAAGTTAACCTATCGATTAATTCTTTTGTTGATAAATTTCTGGAAACAATATCAATATTCATTTCATTATGAGAAAAATTCAACTTAAAATTTTTAAAAATACTATGCTTTTTATTTTTTTTAGATAATCTAAACATGCTATCATTACTACTATTATACCTATTGACAGACGGTTTTTTTTCTACCTTTTCTTCTTTAACTATATATTCTGATCTAAGAGAAAGCTCTCTCAATTTATTATAAGCTTCTTGAATCTTTTTAAATCGCTCTACATAAATTCTATTATTAGCACAAACATCTGGATGATAAAGATGAACATACTGCCTATAAGCTTTTTTTACTAATTCAAAAGGAGCATTTTCCGGTAACTTCAGGACCTTATAATATTCAGAATAATTCATATAGTTCTACTCCATTTCCAAAATTTCCAAATCATCTTTATCTATATTATCGTCATCTTTTTCTTCTTTCTTTACTTTATCATTCTCATTATCCAAATCTGAATATTTTTCTTTTTCAAATCTAACTTTACTTAATAATGTCTCAACTGTATCAACCATATCTTTTACTTCAGAAGAAACTAAACTATCTTTACTTTTTATTGATTCTAACTCTTCAATGGCGTCTTTTAAATCAAGTAATAAATCCCCCTCCAATTCAATTTTATTTTCCTTAAAAAAGAATAATAAATCATTACCTTCAATAATCAAAGCATCAGCTTTATTTAAAAGATGCATTTTAGCTAAGTATTCCTTATCATATTCCTCATACATTTTAGCATTTTCTATTTTTTCCTTAATTTCATCCTCAGATAATCCAGTAGAATCTTTTAAAACTATTTCTTGTTTTGCTCCAGTATCAACATCTTTTGCAGAAACCTGTAAAATACCATCAACATCAACCTCAAAAGTAACTTCGATGCGAGGCTCTCCTTTTTTAGCTTCCCTAATTCCGGTAAGCTGAAAATTTCCTAAAAATTTATTAGCAGAAGCTATTTTTCTCTCTCCCTGATAAATCTTCACATCAACAATTTTTTGATTATCTGCAATAGTAGTAAATAATTTAGTTTTTGAAACAGGAATTGGGGTATTCCTCTCAATTATAGGAACAAAAGTATCGCCCTCTACTTCAATTCCCAATGTCAATGGAATAACATCAACCAATACAATGCCCTTCGCACTACCTTTTATAATAGCTGCCTGGATTGCAGCGCCTAATGCAACACATTCATCGGGATTTATTTCTCTATGTAATTCCTCTTTGCCTGTAATTTCTTTTATTTTCTCCTGAATATATGGAATTCTTGTAGAACCTCCTACCAGTAATACTTTATCTATTTTATCCTTTGTAAGTTTAGCATCTTTTAGTGCAATCTCTGCAGGTTCTTTTATTTGTTCTACAATATCTTTAATCAAATTCTCAAACAGACTTCTAGTTATTTTCATTTCTAAATGCTTTGGTCCGCTTTTAGTTGCAGTAATAAAAGGGATGTTCAAATTTGTTGCAGGAGCATCAGATAATTCTATTTTAACTTTTTCAACCTCTTCCGATAACCTTTGTAATGCCATTCTATCTTTTGATAAATCTATTCCTTCAGACTTTTTATATTCCTTTATAACATAATCCAATAATTGTTTATCAAAATCATCTCCTCCTAAATGATTATTTCCAGAAGTAGCTAATACCTGAAATACTCCATTACCAATTTCTAAAATAGAAACATCATAAGTCCCACCGCCAATATCAAATACCATAACAATTTGTTCTTTATCTTTATCAAGTCCATAAGCAAGAGATGCGGCTGTTGGTTCATTAATAATTCTTAATACATTAATTCCTGCTATCTTCCCTGCATTTATTGTCGCTTGTCTTTGAGAATCATTAAAATAAGCAGGGACAGTAATTACTGCATCTTTAACCTCATATCCTAAATAATCCTCTGCATCTTTTTTTAATTTTCTTAAAATAAATGCTGATATTTCTTCTGGGGAATAAGATTTGTCATCTATTTCAATACTATACCTTGTGCCCATTTTACGTTTAATAGAACTTATTGTTCTATCACTATTTATAATTGCCTGGTTTTTAGCAGATTGACCCACTAATATTTCTCCTTCCTTTGTAAATGAGACAACGGAAGGAGTGAGTCTACCTCCTCTACTATTAGGTATTATGATTGGTGAATCCCCCTCATATACAGCAATAACAGAGTTTGTAGTACCCAAGTCTATTCCAATTGCTTTTGACATTATTACCTCCATTTATTTCATAAAAATAAATTCTACTCTTCTATTTTTTGCTCTATTTTCTGCTGATGTATTAGGAACAAGTGGTTGAGTATCTGCAAGACCTACTATTCTTAATTTCTTTTTATCTACTTTAGCATATTTAATAATAAACCGAGCCACACTTGCAGCCCGTGCAGCAGATAATTCCCAGTTCGATGCAAATTTTCTATTGTGAATAGGTATATCATCTGTATGGCCTTCTATTAATACTGTTCCTTTATGTTTTTTAATAATTTTCCCTATTTTATATAATATCTTCATTGAACTTCTTTGTACTGTGGCATCCCCGGATTTAAAAAGACTTTTATCTTTTATTCTTACTGCTACGCCCCTTTTATCAACAACAACTTTCACCATATCAGACATTTTTTCCGACTGAATAACAGAATTAAGCTGGGCAATCAATTTACTCATTTCATTCTGTTTTTTCGTTTCTGTTATTTTACCAGTCACAATAATAGAATCACCTTTCTTCCCAACTTTAACAAATTTTTGCAATTGGCTATCTTGAACCATCTTAGCTAATTCTTCAGTTATTTTCTGAATAGCTTCAGATTCAGTTTTTATATCTTTTTCTGTAATTTTTTCTGCTTTCTCATATTGAGCAGTTTCTTTTATACTTGCGCCAAAAGCACCTGTTAAAGATTCCACTACCTGTCTATATTTGACTACATCCATTGTAGACATACTCAAAAGCATAATAAAAAAAGTAAGCAATAAAGACATCATATCTCCAAATGTCACCATCCATTCAGGGGCTCCACCCTCTTCACATTGACATTCTTCCATTAATTCATCATCAGCCATAACTACTTACTTTTCCCTCCTCTCATTTGAGGTGATAAAAAGGATAATAATTTTTCTTCTATTACTCTTGGATTATCTCCTGCCTGGATGGATAATAATCCTTCTACAATTAATTTCATAATAAGCTGCTCTTTTTGAGATCTATTTTCTAATTTATCTGCTAATGGAATAAAAATCAAATTAGCTATAAAAGCACCATATAAAGTTGTCAATAATGCCACTGCCATAGAAGGTCCTATACTAGAAGGGTCAGACATATTTTGAAGCATCTGTACAAGACCTATTAAAGTACCAATCATACCAAATGCTGGTGCCGATGATGCCATACCTTTAAATATCTTTTGACCTTCAGAATGCCTTTCTTTCATAAAAGCAATTTCTGTATTTAAAATATTTTTTACTGTTTCAGGAGCAATACCATCCACAACAAGTTGAATACCTTTTTGCATTAATGGATCAGGAACTTTAACGCTACCTAATGCCAATATACTATCCTTACGAGCTTTATTAGCCATATCAACAATCTGTTTAATAACTTTTAATGGATCTTGTGTCTTTTCAAAAAATGCATTCATTAAAACACTAACTGCTCCAAAAACAGTCTTCATATTAAATCTAATAAAAGTAGCTGCTATTGTTCCTCCAACAACAATCAAAATAGAAGGCACATCTATAAATGCTCCAAAATTACCACCCATAAAAATAGCCGCAAAAACTAAACCAATTCCCGATACTAAACCTATTATGGTTGCAATATCCATAAAATTACTCCATTTTTTCTATTTTTATAGTATCTTTTTCTAATTTAATTATACATTTATGCATTTTATCCTGAATATCTAAATACTTTCCTTTAATTGAAATTTTTACACCATGGTAAATTTCATTACGAACTTTTATATATTTTACCTCTGTATTCTTCAATTCTTTTTCAAATTTAGCTTCAAGTTGCTTCAAATTCTTTTGTTCATTTCTAATTTTATTATACAAAACTGGAACTGATTTTTCAAGTTCTTTTTTTCTTTCTTTTAATTTATCCACCTTTATTATAAAATTATCATCAATATTTTCCTCGGGAGGAGTATTAAAAAATCTAATCAAAAAATCCAATTGGCTTGATAAATTAAAATATTTAGATTCATAAAATTCTATCAAATTCTTAAGATTTTCTATCTTTTTTTTCAAAAATGGATCCACTCCAAGTTCAATATATGTTAAAGTATTAAATTTATTGCCAATATTATCACATTCTATACTATTCTTTACTACTACTTTACCACCTACGATCATATTAATAATCTCAGGATCTTTTTCTATTATAATCTTATCCCCACAAATAACATGGGAATGATTTATATATTTTTTAACTTTTATCTCACCCTTACATTCCAATTCACAGTTTTCAATATAATCTGCCTTACAAATACCATTTACTTTAACTTTTTTCCCTACAGCCCCTATTATACCTTTCTTCACTATAAAATCTTTACCACAAATAACATTTGCTTTATCACAATTTCCCTCTAAAAAAATACTGCCTGTACTCTGAACAGAAAATCCTTCCTTTATATCACCATAAATATATAAATCGCCTAAATACACAATATTTCCCGTACTATAATCAACATTCCCTTTAATATAATATTTATCAGATACACAAATTTTACCATCACATTTATAAACATGACCATTTATTGCTGCAACCAATAAATTATCATCATAATCAGCAATTTTAGTATTTTCTCCTGCTGGAAATTCTTTTTTAAATACTTTAGGATAAATAATATTTCCAAATATATCCTTACCCTGCTCACCTTCTTTAGTTAACATCCTCTGAATAAGCACCTGTTCCATAACAACATTTTCAATAAGATTTAAATCTTTAAAATCTACTTTGCCTTCTCTATCCCTTTCAATAACACTTCGATTTTTATCATCACATACAAAATATTCAAATTTATCCCATACTTCATCTTTTGCCTCTTTACCATGAGCCACTAAATATTTTTTATTAATTTTTTTCTCTTCCAGCATACTTTTAATATTTACATCTAAAATACCATATACTATTTTAGCTTTCATTAATAAGATTAATATATCATTTAAAGAAAAATTGTTATTAGAAAATTCTATATATGCTGTCATATTGTCATCCGATATAAAAAGATCTATATCTTTATATGTCATCTTTTTTTTCATATTAATGATATTAAAATATAAAAAACAAATGATAAAAATCAAGTAAAAAAATAAAAGCCTCTGCTTTTTGAGCAGAGGCTTTTTATGAAACAAAAGGGGATACTATTTTCCCTATTTCAACATTACCATTTTCTTTGTCTGAGTGAATTTATCAGTTCTAATCTGGTAGAAATAAACTCCAGCTGCTACTTTTTGTCCACTATTATTTCTACCGTCCCAGATTACTTTATAATTACCAGCTTCTTTGTAGTCATTAACCAGTGTTTTTACTAACTGACCTGTAATGTTGTAAATCTTTAATGTTACTTTTGAAGCTTCCGGTAATGAGTAAGCAATTTCTGTTGTAGGATTGAATGGGTTTGGATAATTCTGTTTCAAATTAAATGATTTTGGAACACCAAGTTTAGCCAATGTATTAGCACCAAGTTTTGTTACTTTTTCACTAACAAGAATATTATTATCATCAAAAATCTGATATGAATATACAATATCACTGCTGATAGTCTTTTTAGCTCTTAAAGTCACTCTAATAACAGAACCTGTTCCTGAAACTCCCTTATTTACATGAGAGAATACAGCTGCAGCAAGATCTAATTTACCCTTAGCAGCATCTTTGAACAATGTTGTATTAGCGCCATCTTTTTCGAGCATACCTAACATTTGTACATTAACAACTTCTATTTCTTCAGGATCAAATTCAAGAATACTTCTTATAAGTCTTAAATCTTTAACATTATTTGCATAAATATCAAATACTGCTTCATTTCCAGCAGTTAAGGAACCACCTAAATATTTAAACTGCAATGGTAATTGAGCTTCAACTTTATCATAATCAACTGGTGTTGATGCTTTAGCAACTTTAGCTAATGAAGCTGCTCCAAAGGAACGATACCAAGAATACATTTCAGAGAACGCAGTTACATCATCTGCTTCCCATTTACAATCTGGTCTTGCAAATAAATATGGAGCTCTTACACCTGATTTCCATGATAATGCAGGAGCAAGGTCTGATAATGGATCTTGATATCCTGTGTTATCTGTAACAGTTCCATTCCATGCAAATACAAATGCCATAACATCATCATTATCAATTCTACCATCTGGTGCTGGTACCATATTCGGTGCTTTATGATTCAGATAAACATTAGTATAATAATCAGGGCCTGCAATATCACCTAATAATGTCTTATAAAGAGATGCATTACCCCATGCTTTTACTTCTAATGTATCATTACCTGCTTTAATCATGATACTGTTTGCTTCATCAATTGTAATACCAATGCCTGTACCTGGATCAGATACAACAACTCTTTGATCTGCTGTTGCTGTAGGATCATCAGTATTAATACCTGTGGTATCTACATAATACATAATTCTTGCAAGAACACCTGACTTATTGATACCTTCATCAGAGCCAGGGAATTTTAGTCCACCAGCAATTGAGAATTTACCAGTAGCATTAATTTGATCTACATCAGGAGAATAATAGAATTCTGTTAAATCTCCACCATAAGCTGATAATAATTCACCCTCTACAATCTTAGAAATCTTGATTACTGAAGTATCAAATGTTGCAGTTACTTTAAAGAATGTTAATTTGTTAGGATTCTGAGCATATAAAATTATGCTTCTTTGATCTTCACCAGCCCATCCATTACCTTCACCTTCATAAACTACAATAATAGAATCACCAGGAGTTCCTTGACAATTATAGTCAGATAAGAATTTAATTGTAGGTACAGTATTATTTACTACAATCTGACAATCACTATAGTCATCATCTTTTTGATTATATTTATCTGTTATAATTGCAAGAACATAACCGGTATCAGGCAATGTTATACCTGATGTATTTTCTGGAGTCCAATCATAACTTCCTTTACCACTTGATGAAACTGTTATGCCAGAAGCAATTAAAATTGAACTATCTATAGTAGCAGAATCATTAGGCGCATAATATAAATCTACTGTGCAAGTTGATAACTCATCATCTGTAGCTGTAAATTGGATTGTATAGGTAGATTGCTTATTCAAATAAATATAACCATTTGCATCACATTCTGATGTTAATGGTGTAACACTTGTGATAGTAGGCGCGGTATTTGTAATACCTTCAATCTTTGTTACTCTACCACTACTATTATCACCCCAATCAGCAACATACAAATCAAGCTTATTACCATAATAACCAACACCACCTGCTCCTGTTCCTGTTGCAGATGCACCATGCCAATTATTAAATCTTTCACCTGATACTACCCATACATCAGTAGGTCTATAAAATTTACCCAAATCTGTACCAGTACCACCAAGTTCAGTAAATTTTGTTGGAGCTGTTGCCAAAGCTGGATTTAATGCTTGATCATCTCTATAAACCAATACTTTATCATGTGAATAATCTGCAATATAAACATATACGTCTGAAGAATCAGCAACCGTAGAACCTTTATGGTATCTACCTACAGCAATAGATACTGGATCTGAGCCTTCTGCAAATTTTGAAACATATTGAAATTTATGTGCCCAGTCACTATTTTCATCCCATACAAATTTCTTTACGCACTGATGCCCTCTATCACCGATATAAACATCAACTTTACCTGTAATTTCATTATATCTTGCAGCAACTCCTGTAGGTTGTGATAATTGTCCACTTGCACCTGAAGTACTGTCTGCATAAGTATTATCATATACAAACATATCTGGTGATGGATAATATGCTATTCTCACATTCCAGGTATCTCCAGCTGGTGGAATTCTACCGTGAATTCCATTACCAAACATAATCTTTCCGCCACCTTTTTCAGTAAAAGCATCACCAGGAGCAAAAGGACCATCAGGATCTGCAAATCTGTCTAATTCATACGCACCAGTATCACCAACTACTGTTAAATTTTCTACTCTACTCCAGATTTCTGATGTTTCATAAGTACCATCACCATCTTCATCTACCCATACTGTAGGCCATTCCATTACAGAAAAGGATTCTTCATGTCTATTAAAGAAAAATACCTGATTTATGCTATCGCCATATAATGTATATGTTACAGTATCTGGGAAGAAACTAAGTCTTGAACCACCAAGAGCTGTTCTATATCTTAAATAATGTTTTTGCTCTCCATAAAAATGACCTGATGTTTGACTTACCCATACCTTTGAATATTCAGGATAATCTGGATATGTAGATGGTAACAAAGAAGATTTTACATCAACATTTTCATCAATACCAATACTACCATTTATCACAATAACTCTATTCTTTCCTGTTTCTGTTAAGAAAATTCTAATAGAGTCATCTACAACATAATTAGAACCATGAGTAGTTGCTGCTGCGGCATTAGCTGCATCAATATCAGTAGTAGTTGTAAATTTTACACCTGGATTAGAATTTGTAGCACTTACTACTGCAATTGCTGTAGGATTATTCAAATTACCACGATATCTTTGAGAATATGGTATAGATAATGAACTAAAACTACTATCAAATTTTGCATTTGAATAACAGAATAAATACGATGAATCATCTGGAGCCTGTCTATCTAATACATAAATATTAACATGATGAGACAAATGTTCATCACCACTATGATCAGCAGACCATGGTAATACTGCTATATCAGAAACTCTTCCCCAACCATTAAAAAAATCATTAAAATTTTCAGAACTATCAATATCACAATTAGGCCAATTCCCACTTGATGCATTTTTAATATAATTATCAGTTATAGCTCCACCATATCTTACAGCAGGGTCTAATTCACTGCTATTTAAATCAGGTGCTAATACACATTCTACAGTTATAACATCACTACCCGTTATACTCTTAAAAGTGATCAAACCATTATCATAATCTATTGTATAACATTTTGCATTACTTGGTAATGATGATAAATTTGAAACTCTTGTCCATTGTTCACCATTTACTTTAACAATTTCAGAATTTTGTACAACATCCCAAATATCTTCACCATCGCCATTATATAATCCACCAGTACCTGAACCATTATCTCCCATTACAATTTGAGCAGTATTTGCAGTTGTATCAATGTCTAAACTATCAATAAAAGGAGTTTGCGGACTATCAGTTGAATCCAATACAACTCTAATAAAATTAGCCTCAAAAGTTTTTAATTCTTTTGCTACACCATCAGCTACAAGTGTAACATAAGCACGAGCAGTATCTGCAGGACCAGCTGCATAAGTACCACCGCCTCCATTATCATAAGCACCTAAAGTTGTATCAACATAAACAGCCACTGCAAGTGCTGATTCCATAATTTTCGGAGTATAGAATGTGCTTGAAAACTCAGCAGTTCCTGCACCACCACCTGAAGTATTCCAAACACCAGGATTATCTACCCATAATGGATGCACTTTCTTTAGATCAGGCCTATTACCACTGAGCACATTATAATATAAACCATCCCACCATCCACTAAATCTATAAACAAGTGGCTGTGGAGTGGATACATTAGATGAACTCTGTGCATTTACAATTAAAGGTATCCCAACGATGCAAAGCCCAATCAGAATTACAAGGGCTACCTTAAATTTTTTTGTGAACATCTCTTTTCCTCCTTGTAAACACGTTTAAACTAACGTAGTTACCTACTACACAATAATTCTTAATACTTACCTCCTTTCTAATTTTCTTCCTCCTTTCTTTTATTAAGTTCGTTTCCTATTTCGGTGTAAGGTCGTTCTTATTAGTTTTATCGACATTTTAAAACAAAACTTTAGAAAAAACTGTTAATTAATATAAATTGATATAGCATTCGGCTCATAAATTTTAATCTCATTTGTACCAGCATCTAAAACCCTATATTTATTGAAAAGCAAAGTTGTTTCCCCTTTCTGAAGTGCTTTAAATTTCAAAATACACAATGTTTTTTTCATATTAACTAAATCAACTTCTGTACCAACTGGATTTGAACCCTCATATTTAGCCGTCCACGTTGCTACATAACCAATTTTTTCATCATCATTAATAGGATCCCTCTGAAACATTAATGATTTATATTTTGAATCTTTCAATAAGTCTCCTTCCTCCACATTTTCAAATTTTATCAAACTTCTGTTAATATTAATTTGAAATTGCACAGAAAATACATCTTCAACATTTTCCAGTTCTATCTTAACTTCAAAACTGTCTCCTACATTAACATTAATAATCTCTGGAGATAATATAAGTTTTCCAAGATCTTTTGTTTGAAAAATCATATCATCAGTCGATGAAGAATATCCCCATTTATTACTTGAAGTTATCTTATAATGATAAATTTGATTATTGTTTAAATCCGTTAAAGTAACATAATGCTTTAATACATAATTGTCTATATCTTCCTTATAATAACTATAATTATCGCTTAAACCATAATCTACTCTACTATTTGCCTCAACATCTGTTTCCCAATAGATTGTAGCAGATGAAGATGTCAAAGACAATATATTAATATTCGATATAATTGGACCTGACGTTTTAACTGTATCTGTTTTAAAAGAATATATATTAGATTCTACCTCATTATTTTTTTCATCTTTAGAAATAACTTTAAACTTATATTCTGTATTTGGCTTTAATCCTAATAATTCTACTGTATGTTCGGTTACCATTGTATTATCTTCCTGAGTTGATTTATCCATTGTATTGTTAGTACCATAAACTACCTTACTAGTTGCAGGTACTGTTGTCTGCCAGGATATTGTTGCTGATTCTTCTGTAATATTACCAACACTTACATCTCTTATTAATAATTTATCTGTTCTTATGGTACCAGTTTTTCCGCAATGCATTATTCCTATCAAAAATATAATTACTAAATAAACACATCTTCTCATTTATCTATCCTCCTTTTTGTTACTAAAACTAAGCAATTTTTATGCCATAACATAAATTTTCTGAAATTCAAATAGCTATACTATTCTATTGCTATAATATTATATCGACTGATTTTATTATTTTTAAATACTATTTATTTTTGAGGAAATTTTTTCCTATATGAAAATTTTATAAGAATATTTTGCTTATTTAATTATCACAAATTTTTTAATAATAACTTTATCTTTTATACAAATCTTAACAAAATAACTACCTGAAGAATATGAGCCAATATTTATAGAATAATTCAAATTATTTATATTGTCATATCTATTCAAAAACCTTCCTTCAATATTATATAAATAAATTTTATCTATCCTTTTATTACTCATAATATTTATAAATTTTTTCGCAGGATTTGGAAAAATAGATACTTTTACATTATTTGCTTTTTTATTCTCATAAACAACAGTAGTATTATTAACATTATCATATAATTCTTTTATTTTCTTCAAAATAAAATCTAAAGAATCATTATCTTCATAGACTGCTAAATAATACCAGAATTCCAATGAATCATTTTTTATAAAATCTCCGTTAAAACCAGAACTTAAAACACCAGATAAGTCCCCTACTCCATCAATAATATTAGTATTATTCATAAAATTATATTTAATAGAATCATTTAGGGTATTAACATTATAATTATAATAATCCTCTATTGCATAAAAATTAATCATTTCATCTTCTCCGATATACCCCAAACAAGCATATAATGTATCATAATAACTAAATATTGCATATTTCTCATCTCTATTATAAACCACCTTATTTTTAGCATAATTTATCAAATCAAATTCTGTAAAAATTCCAAATCTTGGATTTTTCAAATCCAATCCGTAATTTTTTATCTTAAAATTAAATAAATAAAAAGAATTATTGTTAAAAAAAATATTTTCTTCTACCTTAATGCCAATATTGGTAGTATCATCACAATAACTTAGTCTCAAACATCTTATATTATCGTCTTTTTCACTAATAACAAATGAATTATCAACATACCAATCCGTAAGCTTAATAGGAATATTTTTTGCTGTTCCATCAAAAACTTTTGAATCCTCACCGCCAAACCAAATAGAACCTGTATACAAAATATCTCCAAATTTTTTATACAATAATCCATCTCCCAACTGATAATCATTATACTCAGTTTGATAACTTTCTGTTAAGTCATTATGCCCCAATAAACCATTATTGCCTACTGAAAGGGAAATGTCTTTATTTCCAATATTATAAAAAATAGGATTAAATTTTTTTGAAAAATATTTTCTATCAAATCTAAATTTTTCTCCTTCAATAGTTCCCCTTAAATCAATAATAAATTCAGTATTAAAATCTATATCTTGAGGAATAGTAAAATCACAATTTTGGATAGATAGAACATCACCTCTATTAAAATTAGAAATAGTCGCTGAATATATATTAAAAACATTATTATTACTCAAAATTAAATTAATATCAAAACTCCCTGATTGAATATCGATTCCAATATTTTTAATTTTCATATCAAAATCTATAACATCAGAAGGGAGATAAACTTTATTTGTATCAAAATCAATTTTACTTAATTCAAGCAATATAGGATTATCCAAATTTTTAAAAGAATTAAATAAATCAAGCCTTCCTAATCCCATCTGATATTTTAAAGTCGGCAAAATAGTATCAATATCCAGAGAATAAGTAAATAAACTATGAACAATAGTACTTATATCCAAATCTTTTTTATAATCAAGTAAATAAGCCAAACTTGCCGAAACAATAGGAGATGCCACTGATGTACCTGATACATTTGAATATCCATTATCAGGAACTGTAGTAAAAATAGAGACAGCAGGAGCACAAATATCATTCCATAAACCATAATTATATCCATAATTTAAATTATTTCTATTCACTCCAGAAACACTTATCACATAAGGATAAGCAGCTGGATAATTTTTCATATTATTAAAATCATTACCTGAAGGAGCTACAATTATTATATTCTTTTTTTCTGCCTCATCAATAGCTTCTTTGAGCAAAGGTAATTTGGTGACAGAACCAAAACTCACATTTACAATTTTCGCTCCATTATCTATAGCATAATATAATGCCGCTGTAATATCTGACTCTAAAGCATAAATACTACCGTAATAGGAATATGCCACTCTCAACGGATAAACTTTTGTTTTCCAACCAACAGATGCCACACCTATTGAATTATCGGTTTCAGCTGCAATAATCCCACCCACCGCAGTACCATGTGCCGCACAATCCATTGGATCATTATCTGGTGGGTAACCATCTCCATTATCTGTATATGAAGGTTCCTCTGTTACAAAATCATATCCAATTGTATCATCAACATATCCATTATTATCATCATCTATTCCATTAAACGAGATCTCATCAGGATTATGATATACGCTATTAATTAAATCTGGATGAGTATAATCAAGACCAGAATCCAAAACATAAACTACAATATCACCACTCCCTTTAAAATATGACCAGCATAAATCTGCACCAATAGATTGTAAAAACCATTGCTGCTCATAATACATATCATTAGGTTTATCAAATGCCTTTAATATATGATTTTTATAAACTCTAAAACCATAAGATTTAAAAAGATTTAATTCTTTATCAAGATTACTTTTAACCTTCACTTTATAAAATCTAAAATTTCTATTTTCAAATATAAAATTAATATTATAATTTTTTCCTATCTTATTCAATTTAAATAGCTTATTTTTTTCCACTTTTATTATTAATTCCTGCTTTTTTATGCTCTCATTTACACTCTCAGCACAAATATTCACAAAATTAAAAAAAATAAATAACAATACAAAAAAGAAACTAATCTTTTTCATGAAATCTCCCCGGCTTAATCTATATTTAAATTTAATAAAAAAACTAATATTTATAACCAAAAAACATTTTCTACCAATAATCTAAAATAATGTGATTTCCTCTTATTCAAAAACAAAAAAGGTTACCAGCAGGAAAAGCTGGTAACCTTTAAACTATGCCGAAGGTGGGATTCGAACCCACACGAGTGTGACCTCGCGGGATTTTGAGTCCCGTGCGTCTGCCAATTCCGCCACTTCGGCACTTACATTTCTATAATATAATATTTTTCATCATTTGTCAAGCAAAAACAAATGATATTACAAAAATCATTAACGAGGTTCTATCTCATGTGGATAATCAAATTTACGCGGATCTTTCTTAATATCAGCTTTTAAAACTTCAATCGCTTTAAGCAGCTGACTATCTATTCCTTTTAATTCCTCTTCCGGCTTATTATAAACTAAAATATCTGGCTGGACTCCTTTTGACTCCATCATCTTACCTTCATTATCCCATATACCAACAAATGTCTTACGCACACTACCACCATCAATCATTCTATGTTCAGTAACTGCTATAACAAATCCTAATGTTGGAACTCCAATCACCTTACCCAATTTTCTAATCTGAAATGCTCGTGGAAAAACTTCTGCATCAGAATAAGAATATTCATTAATTAAAACTACAATTTTCCCATAAAAACCATCCTCAGGCCTTTCCTGCAAGAATCCATATCGTTCCCTTGTAGTCATATATTTCTGCTTTTCAAGATAATCTATTAACTGTGGATCTATTCCACCTCCACCATTATACCTAACATCAATAATTATTCCCTGCTTATATCTATATTCTTTAATCTTTTTCTTAAATATATTTAACCCATTTCCAACCATATCTGGCAAATGCATATAACCAATCTGCCCATTAGATAAAGAATCAACTAACTTTGTATTTTTATCAACCCATTCTTTATAACGTAAATTTATTTCTGAAACAATAGGATCAATAACTATTTCCTTAGCTCCCTGCTCACTTGGTTTAGAATTATATGATATTGTCATTTTTGCTTTACTACCTATTAAAAACATATAATAATATGGATTATCTTTTGTGGTAATTTTATAACCATTAATTGCCAACAAATAATCTCCTTCTTTTATATCATGATAATAAGCATCTAATGGTGATCTATACCTTATACTTGCATCTCCATTATAAATATGCTTTATTCTATAAAGTCCATTCTTTTCATCAGGCTCAAAAGTAGCTCCTAACAATCCTAAATTATAATGTGGTTTTTTATAATTATTACCATAATAATCTCCGCCTCTTGCTCCCTGGTGCGAAGCATTTAATTCTCCAACCATCTTTTGAATTAAAATATTCAATTCCTGTCTTGATTTGATATAAGGTAAAAACTTCCTATAATACTTGCCAATACTATCCCAATTGACACCGTGATAATTTTCATCATAAAAATTATATTTCACCATTCTCCACGCTTCATCAAATATCTGATGCCATTCTTCCTTATGATCTAACTTAATCTTAACATCACTAATTGATACTTCTGTACCCTTACCACCTTTATCAACATAAGTCTTACCAACATCAATGAGAAAAATTTTCCCTCTAGAATAAACACCGAGCTTTTCTCCTTTTGCTGCAATTACATAATTATCAACATCTTTGTAAACTTCTTTGATTTTCTTATGTTTAACATCATAATAATATAATGACACAGATCTAAAAATTGAACGCCAGAAGCCTCTTTTCAATTTCAAAAAATAATAATATTTATCTGTTAAAGCTAAATAATCTATTTTACCACTAAATTTCTTTATAAGTTCAATTCTATCTTCAATACCTTTAAAATCTATCTTAACAGGCTTGACAGTTTTTTTACTATCTTTTTTATCTTTTTTCTTATCCTTCTTATTCCCTTTATCTAATACTTCTTCATCTAATTCTTCCTTAAAAAATGGAGTGCTGCTTTTTTGTAATGCCATATAATAAGCAAATTTTACTGAAGGACTATATAAAGCCGCTCTAAAATAAATCAATCCTTTACCATCTTTAGTAAATCTTGGATTATCATAAAAATCTTCTGATAAATCAAGCTTCCTTATTTTATTATCATCCAAATTATAAAAATATATATTAGTTGCATAATTTTTCATTGGCTTAATATAAACAATCCATTTACTATCTGGTGACCAATCAAAATCAGTAAGTCTATCCACACAAGATGTATCTACTAAAATAGATTTATTTAATTTCAAATCATAATAATACAACTTTCTATCATTTGTAGAATAAATAATTTTTTTACTATCAGGAGACCATAATAGAGCATATTTAAAATTACCTGTATTTGTAAGCTTTTTAGCCTTACTTTTATTCAGTTGATCAACAATATACAATTCCTCTTCTCCATCCATATCTGAAATAAATGCAATATACTTACCGTCTGGAGACCAAGTACATAATTTATCCCTTGCACCACTCGAGTTTGTATAATTTCTTATAATACCATTTTTAGCCGGGAATGATATAACCTCTCCTCTAATAGAAGAAACCACCCTTTTCCCAGAAGGAGATAAATCAAACATATAACTGAATCTTTTCGGTGTATAGTATTCAACTAAATCAATATGAGAATCTGCCTGCAATTGTATATTTATTTCTTTAACTTCTTTTGTTCTCAAATCTAATTTATAAATCTTTCCATCATTTAAAAATACAATCCTCTCACCTTTAGAATCAATTGAAGGCCAGGAAACTCCATCATTTTTCATATCTGTAATTTTAGTAATTTCTTTAGTCTCTGGTGAATATTTATAAATATTTGCAATACCATCTCTATCTGAAACAAAATAATAACCATCATAACCCCACATTGGCCACATATCATTTCCTTGATAATCAGTAAGCTGTGTAAATTTTTTAGTATCAAAATCATAAATCCACAAATCTAAATTTGCACTACCTTTATATCTTTTCCACCACCAAAAAGAATATGAATGTCTATTGAACAATAATTTCTTACCATCCGGTGAAAACATTCCCATTGTTCCTTTATCAACAGGTACTTCTTTTGGAAACTTGCCATCCACTCCAACAAGAAAAAACTTAGTGAAAAATCGAGAAAAAGAATTCCTTCTTGAAGAAAAAAGTATATTCTTCCCGTCCGGTGTCCAATCAACAACAGTTGAAGGATCATTATAAAATGTTAATTGTACAGGATCCCCTCCGCTCACCGGGATAATAAAAACATTATTCCCTCCAAAATATTGCCCTGTAAAAGCAATCATTTTACCATCCGGTGAAAATTTAGGATGTGTTTCCATTCCAATATGAGATGTTAACCGAGTAGCAAAACCTCCATTCTCATCAACAACATATATATCATTATTATAGCAAAATACTATTTTACCATTTTCAATATCCGGATACTGAAAAAACCTAACATCCTTATTTTCTGCATAACTCAAAAATACAGAAAATATCACGAATAGCATTAATAACTTTTTCATCATTCCTCCCTTAATTAAAATTCAAAGAAACATTAAACATAAATTTATTACAAAATGAACTATTAATAAAATAAATATCATACTTAAATCCAACCATATAAATACCCCATCTAACTACAGAAGAAATACCAGAATACCTAACATCATTAAAATCAAAAAATTTACTATTCTTAATATATCCAACATTAAAAGCAACATCTATATCCAAAAACTCTGTTATTTTACGATTAACTGCAACTGTATTACTAAAAGATACTTCCCTTTTTCTATAAAAAAACGATCCTATATAATCACTATATTTATCATCTGTATACGCAAAATTTAACTGATTATAATAATTTGTTAAAATTCCTTTATCTATCTTTAAAGATAAACTAAAACCTCCTTTTTTTAATACTTCCTCTTGATATAAAAAATTGTAATCATATGATCTTGTCCAATTATTAGAATAAGAATAATAAATTCTACTCATAATATTATCATCATATTTAAATGTAAAATCATAAAAAATACTATCTATGCTGGCCAATCCCCAATAATTCTTACTTAATTTACCATCCCAAATTTTGTATTTATTATAAATATAAGATATTTTACTACCAATAGCTTTCCCATTATTAAAATTATGAATAAAACCAATATCAAAAACATTGAAATCATTTTTTTCAAAACCATTAAATGAAGAAGAAGTTCTTTTTTTAAAAACATTTTCCCCTAACTTTATAAACACCTCTGGATTAGAAAGTTCTTTTACAGCAACTAATTTAGATTTTTTCAAACCACTCCCTATTTTCACAAAAATCTCATTCTTATCAGTTAAATAAGTAAAACATATATAATACGAAAATAATATATTAAAGGTTTCAGCCTTCACATAATTATCTTTTAAAAAATTAGAAATACCATAACTAACTTCTGGCGAAATTACAATTTTTTTTATTTTATAACTCACAGAATTATTAAGATAAAATCTATTACCTCCCAATGAACCAGAGGTAGTATCTGTAAATAAAAACGGCATATCATAAGGATTAATTTCCAGAGAATGCTTCATTTTTAAATCAGAATTATCAACCTCAAACCTACCATTAAAAAACAACTTATCATTTATTTTTGTTCTTTGCAAATAAGAAATACTCAATCTATTAACATTATATGGATTATAAAATCTATGAACTGGATTATAATCATAGTAATATCCTGTTTCTATCATCTTTTTTAAATAATTTGTATCTACAAAAATCCCAGAACTAATATCATAATAATCTTCAATATTAAAATCATTCTCACTATCATCAAAATTTAAAATACCTCCTGTAAAAAAAATCCTTTTTTCATTAGCCCTTATTATAATAGATAATATAAATATTAATAAAAATAATTTTATTCTCATTCTTGATACCCGGGTGTAGGTTTTAATAAAATTTTAAAATCAATTGAAGAATTATTCGTATCAAAACCTGGCATAATCCTTTGCATAGATTTACCGGAATAAGAATTAATACCAACTCCTGTAAACCCTTTATCAACTCTACTATCTAAAGTCTTCAAGGAGGTTGAACTCGATTGATATTCTACCCCATCAATAATTGTCTCTATTGCAATCCCATCTTCCACACCTAATGGATATTTTGAGTTTTCATCTGGCACTGCATCCTCTCCTGTACATAATAAAATTATATCAGAAGTTCCTGCATACATAAAATCAGAAGAATAATCATCTCTCAAACAAATTATATTAGGAACAGATGGGGTATCATAATCAGCATAATCTTTTTTATTAACAAATTCCCAATCGGCATGACTTAAATCAACACTATTCGGTACATATTCAGTATGATCTCGTGCATCTGTTGCAAGTATAACAAATTGATGTGGATATATAGGATAATCTCCTTTCGTTCTATTATATAACTTTGATACTGGCTTTCCAGGAAACCTCCATGCATGCACAAAATTTTCAAGTTGGCCATCATTATCAATATCAGAACACGCCTGCACATTTCCGCCACCTCTTACAATAATCATTCCATCAAGATATAATGTATCATCACTTGCATTATATAACTCTATAAATTGATCATGATAATATAATATATCATTTTGCGACCACGCTGCAAATATTTCATTAATTTTTATTCCAGGTTCTATTAAAAAAGCAGTAAAAACAGTATCAACTGTTTGAGATGACATAATATTTATACTTCCACCACCACCAATATAACGATTATTGAGATATATTTTATTGAAACTAATAGTATATAACCCAGATATTAAATTATTAAAAGAAATTTCTCCATCTTCATTTGTATAGCCATTATAAACTCTAAGCTCTGATTTAGCTTCTACATAAGTAGAATCAGGACTTACTGTTACACTGCTATCCAATTTAGAATAATCAATTTTAATATTTAAAATTCCATTCCCCTCTTTTTTAGCTGGCTTCTCCAGTCTATCACAATACATAAAAAATGTAACTAATAAAAAAATAATATAATACCTTTTCATATTTTATCCTTTAAAAATCATCTAAATAACCACTAATTTCCAGTCCAAAATTAATTCCAGAAGCTCGAGTATAATAAACCTCATAATACTTATGGTAATAGTTCCCATCTTCGTCAAACAAATTATTAACATAAAAAGAAAATTCAAAACTCTTAATTATAGATTTTGTTACAGTCAAATCCCAAAGAAAATAACCCGGTCTTCGATACCAATTATTTTTCCATTCTTCACCAGGAGAAGGATATAAATCATTCGTTCTATTTCTTTCATAAACTATATATTGTCCCGTTAAAGTAAACCACACTCCTATTTTTTTAGATACATAATGAATATAAAATTTAGAAATTAATTCATCTTTTTCAGGTTTAGAAGGATAGTGCCATGTCGGTTCTCCAATTGATATATCCGGATGTATATGGTATGTTAAAGTATCAGTATAAACTTTAGAATATCTATAATTCAGAGAAAACAAAAAATTAATTCCACGATATGATGAAGTTTTAACAATAGATTCAATACCATAATTAATTGCTTTACCTAAATTCTTATAAACTCTAAAATATTCTGACTTTGTAGATAAAGGATTGTCAAAAAAATCTATAGGATATTGCATAGAAACCGGCGTCTTTTTTCTAAAATTTTTATAAACATTAACCCTTAAAGATAATATTTTCTTTATTTTAAAATCAAGGCCTGCTTCATATTTATCCTCATAATACCCTTTTAAATTTTTATTTGAGCCATCAATACCATATGTTTGTACATCCATAGTAATAGTATCCACAAATGAATAATATCTCTTTTGTGAATAAATATACCCAAAAGGCGGAACTTTTGCAGTTTTACCAAACCCTATTCTTAAAACTAAATCATTTAATAAATTATATTTAAAATTTACTCTTGGAGACAAAAATGTCCCCTGGTTCGTTTTATCAGGAAATTTATCAACTCCAAAAAAATCCACTCTCATACCATATTTCAAAGAAAAATCATTTAACAACCGCCCTGTAGTCTCATTTTCAACATAAAATGCAATATTTGTCATCCCTGGAAACCAATTATAAGAAAAGGAACGTTTAGGACTATACTGACCATAATAATTTTTTTCTTCATTAATTATAACTCCATCTCCACGATTAACATCATACTTCAATGAATTTCCAATCAATAATACATTATAAAACTTGCCTGTATAAAATTTATAATGAATATCAAAATCATAACCTGGATTATAAATCATTCCTTTTTCATATACTTCCCCAATATAAGAAGTTGGATCTGCCTGAACCAGTTTTGATTTATAAATATCCTTTTTTTTCATATTAAAATAACCATTAAAAAATAACTTTAAGTCCTTAGTAGGCTTATAATAAAATTTCAATGAATTAGAAGAAATAAAACCATGATTATACGTCTTTTCCCTTAAATAATCTGTTGGTTTTTCATCATCAAATATTCGTGTAAAAATAAAATTATATTCTACAGAAAATTTATTATCAAAAAAAGATCTTCTCAACTTAACATTAGTAGAGACTCTCTGCCATTCATCTCCTTTTTTTCTTAAGTCTCTCTCGCTATAAGCATAATTTATCATAAAATTAAAAAAATAATCTTTTATCTTTTTACCTATTAGAAAAGACAAATCCTTTGTATCTCTACTATATTTAAATTTCAATTTTGGTCTTAAAGGCTTATCTTTTAATTTTACTTTAACAATACCCTCTGCTACATCTCCATATTTAACAGAAGGGACCCCCTGAATAACTTCTATTTTATCGATATTGTCAGCAGGTATTAATCTTAAATCTAATCCTTCATTAGCATTTTGCTGTACTGTTCCCCCGGTATTAACACCACCAATATCAGCATTATTAGAAATCTGAACACCATCTACAATAACAGAAGTGCCAAAAGTCTCAATTTGAGAGCTAAATCCTCGCAAAGATGTTGTAATTTTACCTGACAACCCCACTTTACCTTTTCTTACAATCCCCGGAGCAAGTTTTAAAGCATCTCCCAAACTTGAAGCCTGCAAATGTTCAATTTCACCAGATTTAATTTCAAATGTAGTAGATAAACTATCATTAATTATAGGAGAGGTAGCTGTTACATCTATCGTGCCTAAAGAAAATGTTCTTTGAATATCACTACTGCATCTTCCCAATAAAACTTCTACTTCAGTAGTATCATGGGCTTTTATAAAAATATCTTTCTTTATAAGAAGTCCATAACCAGTTTTATCAAATTCTATATTGTATGTTCCCTCTGGTATTCTTCTTATAAAAAACTCTCCATTTGCATCAGAAAATGTCAGATAAGAGGATTTCTTTATTTTAATAATTACATCAGGGATCTTTTGTCCACTTTTCTCATCAATTACAACCCCTTTTAAACAACCATAATTGTATTTGTATTTACGAACTCGTCGTTTTTTTTGAGCTGATATATTAAGACAAAATAAGATTAATAACAAAAAAATTAATAATTTTTTCATGGTTCAATCACAAACCTTATTCCTATATTATCATTTACAACTATTATATTAGGCCCAACAGCATGCCCTCGGTAATTTATCGGAAAAGCATTCCTATTAGTATTCCTATAATCTTTCTTTAAACATGGACCAAAATCACCACCTCTTACTACCTTGTAATAATGAGCTGGTGGCGTACTCGGACCTTCCGGATTTTTTATATTTGTTATATAAACCTCATAATAATAATTGCTCTTATACCAATCTCGACACCATTCCCATACATTTCCTATTAAATTATAAACCCCATATTGAGAAATTCCATTTTCATAAGCATAAACATAAGCAGCATAAACAAATCCATCTTCAAAATTATATCCATTAAATCTATTCTTATCAAAATCAGCTCCCCACGGATATCGATAGCCAATTCTATTATCAGGCGCAGGATCAGACCATCTTGCCGCTTTTTCCCATTGTGCCTCAGTAGGAAGCTTAACATTTTTACCAATCTTTTTACCATACCAATTACAAAAAGCATTAGCCTCATACCAACTAATACCTATAACTGGTTTAAAATCCTCATTGGAAAACGGATCACTTTTATAAGGTGGCTCATATGAACTACTCCAGTATTTAGGCAATCTTTCTTGTAACGTATTTATAAAATTCCAACCTTCATCATCCCAATATTCCCTTTTATAATAACCACTATCCTTAACAAACTCATAATAAAATAGGTTGCTTACCTCATATTTGCTAATATAAAAATCATCAACCCACACAGAATCATCATAAATAATTCTCGTTTTCCATTGTTTTTCATTTACATCAAAATAAGTTACAGAAAATAATTCATCCAACTGATTATCTCTATATAAACTATCCCAACTATTCCCCCTTACAAAATAACCACCCGGAATAAACACGACTTCTTTCTGCTTGTCTAAAGAAAAATCCACCTCTAATTTCATATCAGTTGGCATCTTTGTATCGCAAGAAAAAGTTAAAAACATAAAAAAAATAAATACAATACACCTTACCATATAATAACTATACAATAAATTTAAAAAAAATAAATATATTTTTATTAAAAATAAAACTATTCTTTTTTAAAATAAATTATAAAACCTAATAGAAAATTTTATATTCTCATCATCTCTATCATTTCTACGACTAACATCAAGCCTTATATTATCTTCAATAAAAAAGCCTAAACCTATATCTGTCTTTATTAAATAATCATTAAATCCACTAAAAAAACTATCATATTTTCCAAAATTTTTATCAAATAAAGCAATTTCTCCGAATAAAACCACTTTATCCACACTAAAACTAAAAAAATCTTTTAATCGAAAAGCATATTCTACACTTCCATATAAAAATCTTGAACAGGCAAATTCTTTAAAATTATATGCTTTCAAAACATTATAACCACCCAAATACATTGTCTTAAAATAAGGCAAATCACCTGTTGATGATTTAAATTTTACCCATAAACTCAACTCATCATAAAATGATAAAGCATATTTCATTTTTAAATCTAAACCTCCCATACTATAATCATAATCACTATCAAAAGACTTCTCAAAATCCATACCCAAGTATATAAGTTTATTTGGTTTTAATTTAAAATCAGCATAAAAAGTTTTAAGATGTATGTCTGGAAAATCAACATTTTCTTTAAATTTTTTATTACCTCCAAAAATTGACCAATTAGTATGCTTTTTTACACCTTTATATGTGTCATCATCATATGATAATGTATATGAAAACAGATTATTTTTGCCCTTAATAAAAACACTTCCCCCTCTTCTATTAAAGTAATCAAAATAGTCTTCCTTAATTAATATAGAAGAAAGTGTATTTTCATTTAAAGAGTAAAGCCAGTAATCATTGGACATTACTTTATCCTGAAAAGAAAGTCCTATTCCGTTATTTTTATAAATTTTCCTCATCAATTGAACTTTATAATCTAATTTCTTATTAGCAAAACCGTAACCAATCTCAAAATATGGGTATATTATATAATCTATTTTTTCATCATCATATAAATCTTTACCATAATAAAAATTAATAAATATCCCTTGAACTCTATTATAAATAAAATTGCAATTAAAAGAAGGCTTATGATATTTCCTATAATATCTTCTATATCGATAATTTTCATTTTTACTGATAGTTACATTTTTATTTGCCTCATTATAAAAGAATATAGAACCAAAAACTCTGGAAGTATCACTTAATATTAACTTTCCATTATAAACTATAATATTACCATGAATATCTTTATCTATAAAAAATTCTCCATCTGTCAAAAGTATAGTTTTATTATCTGAACTATAAATATTATTTAATGAATCAAAAATTACACTTTTCTTTAAATTAAAAAATTCAGATAAAACATCATATAATGTTGGATCTGCTGCCAAAATAAAATTACTACTAAATAAAATTATAAATAAACCAATGTAAAAAAACCTCATAATTTCCTCCATTTTTTCCCTCTTTATAATTATTACGAATGACTTCTCTTCCTTGTTTCAATATTTTTTTTAAAAGTTATTTTTTTCTTACTTAAATTTGACAAATACCAAAAAATTGTCTAATTAAAAATAGATAACAAAGGGAGGAATAAATATGAAAATTTTCGAAGAAATGGAAAAAAGAGGCCACGAAGAGCTGATATTCAGCTATATTGATGATGTAGATTTAAAACTAATGATCGGGATACATGATACCACTCTTGGTAGAACATTAGGTGGTTTACGAATGAAGAATTATATAAATGAAGAAAATGCAATATCAGAAGTTTTAAAATTATCCGAAATACAAACTTATCAATGTGCAGCTGCAGATATTGACAGTGGTGGCTCTACTGTTCTCGCTATTGGTAATCCAAAATCAGATAAAACAGAATCTTATTTCAGAGCAATAGGAAGATTGATTGAAAGTTTAAAAGGAAGAGTATACATTTTCCCTGATTTAGGAACAGATTCAGCAGATTTTAAGTATATCCAACGAGAAACAGATTATACCATTTTTAAAAATAGAATAAAAGATAACCAGAAAATTTCGGCAGAAATTACAGCTAATGGAGTATATTGGGGTATAAAAGCATGTGCAAAATTCAAATTTGGAACATCATCTTTATCTGGCCTTACTTTCTCTATTCAAGGGCTTGGTAAAGTAGGTAAACAAATCGTAGATTTTCTTAAATCTGAAGAAGATGTACATATAATAGTAACGGACTTAGCTTATGATAATATCAAAGAAGTGAATGATAAATACCCGGATATAGAAGTGGTAAAACCCGAAGAAATTCTTGAGAAAAAAGTCGATTGTTTTGTGCCCTGCGCTTCTGGTTTTATAATAAATGAAAAAAATATTGATAGCCTCAAATGCAAAATTATTGCAGGTGCTGCCTATAATATATTCACCGATGAATCTTTAATTAAAAAAATTCATGAAAAAGATATTTTATATGCCCCTGATTTTATCATAGCAGCAGGTGATTCCTTCTTAGTTGACGATGAATTAAAATTATCAGATGTTGTAAAAGCAAAAGAAGACACTCAAATAATCTATAATGTTATGTTAAATATCCTAAATTCTGCAAAAATTAAAAATATTACTCCTTACGAACATGCAATAGAATTAGCAATAGATAGGTACGAAAAAATAGATAAAATTAAAAATATTTTATGCTAAAACAGGAGAATTATCATGGATTACTATATACTAACAATAAACCCTGGCTCCACTTCAACAAAAATTGCAATATTTAAAAATGAAGAGTTACTTTTTAAACAAAACATATACCATAACGATCAAGATTTAATAAACTTTGAAAGAATCTGGGACCAATATTCCTATAGAAAAAAAGAAATCATTAAATTTATAAAAGAAAAAAAATTCGATTTAAAAAAATTATCCTGTGTTGTTGGAAGAGGCGGACTTGTAAGACCAATTATAAGCGGCACTTACGCTATTAATAAAACCTTACTGGAAGATGCTCGTAATGCTGTTCAAGGAGAACATGCATCAAATTTAGGATGTGTATTAGCATATGGTATTGCATGGGACTACAATATACCTTCTTTTGTAGTTGATCCTCCAAGTGTAGACGAAATGGAAGATGTAGCAAGGCTTTCAGGACATAAAAAAATCAAAAGAAGAAGCCTTTTACATGCCTTAAATATAAAAGCAATGGCTCGTATTGCCGCTCAAGAATTAGGCAAAAACTTAGATGAAATAAACTTAATTATTGCTCATCTTGGCGGCGGAATATCTGTTACTCCTTTAAGAAAAGGAAGAATGATAGATACAAATAATGCATTAAGTGGCGGACCTTTCTCTCCTGAAAGAACAGGAAGCCTTCCTATGATGGATTTTGTAGATTATATATTTGATAATAAGCTCGACAAAAAAACCGTAAAAAAAATGTTAGTAGGTAAAGGCGGAATGTTTAGCTATCTCGGAACAAAAAGCATGGTTGAAGCAACACAAAGATATAAAGATGGTGATGAAAAAGCTATTATGGTATTAAATGCAATGGCTTATCAAATATCAAAAGAAATTGGTGCAATGGCTGTGGCATTGAAAGGTGAAGTCAATGCTATAGTATTAACCGGTGGAGCTGCACATTCTGAAATTCTAACTTCTCAAATAAAAAATTATACATCCTTTTTAGGAAAAATATTAATTATTCCTGGGGAAGATGAACTCAAGGCGCTTGCCTTAGGAGCATTAAGAGTATTAAAAGGTGAAGAAAAAGCTTTAGAATATCCACAACAAATTAAGACTAAAAATATTTTTTAAAAAAGGAGATATATAAATGGATATATTTGAAACTATGAAACAAAATAATCAAGAACAAATTGCATTTTATACAGATAAATCATGTAGTTTGAGGGCTGTATTAGCAATACACAGCACCACCTTAGGACCCGCAATCGGTGGTATCAGAATTTTTAATTATAAATGTGTTGATGATGCTATCTTTGATTTAATAAGATTATCAAAAGCAAATACTTATAAAACAGCTGCTGCAGGACTAAATTTTGGTGGCGGACAAATAGTTATAATAGATTTAGGGCAGGATAAAAACGAAGCCATGTTTAGATCTCTGGGAAGATTTATAGAAAGTTTTAAAGGACGATTTATTGCTGCCGAAGATATAGGTGTTACAGAAGAATTTATGGAATATATGAAAATGGAAACAAATTATGTTACAGGATTACCAGCCTATTATGGTGGAAGTGGAGATCATTCATATATGTGCGCTTATGGTACTTATTTAGGGATATTAGCAGCTGCTAAATATAAATGGGATAATTCTTTTCTAACCGGGAAAAAAATTATCATTCAAGGATACGGAAGAGTTGGTACATATCTTGCTGATTTTCTGGCTAAAGATGGTGCTGAAATTTATATAACAGATATTGATAAAACTAAACTTGAAAAAGCTAAAAAGAAAGGATATAATATAATTGAAAATCCAGATGAAGCTCTCTATACAGAATGTGATATATTCTCTCCGTGTGCTGTTGGGCCAATCATTAATAAAGATAATGCTTCAAAATTTAATTGTAAAATAATCGCCGGCTCTGCTAATAATCAATTATTAAATATAGATGATGATGAGGAGCTAAAAAAGCATGGAATAATTTATGCTCCAGATTTTATCATAAATGCAGGCGGAGTTATAGATGTTTCCGAAGAATATATTGGATATCACAAAGATAAAGTAAAAAAGAAAACAGAAAATATCTTCAACCGAGCACTTGAAATCTTTAAAATGGCTGATAAAAAAGATATTGCAAATAACAAAGCAGCTATAAACTATGCACTCCAACGAATCAAAAATATCAAAAATATAAAAGGTACTTTCCTAAGAAAAGGTAAAATATAAAAGCGAGCGACGGGATTCGAACCCGCGACTTTCAGCTTGGGAAGCTGACATTCTACCAACTGAATTACGCTCGCTTATTTCTATATAAAATAATATATTTATTTTTCTTTGTCAATATTTTTTTATATTATCTTTAGAATCATAAAAAAATAAATTACACTATAATTTACTTGACATTACCGTAAATAATACATTAAAAAAAATTATATATTTATATAAAAAACAAAAAAAAGACTTGCTTTTTAAAATGTTATTGATTAAGTTGAAACTAACAGAGAACATAGAAATTTTTCCCTTATCCTGATAAACTGGCTTAGTAAGTTTTTGTTAGTTTTTTTAAGGAGTATTACAAAATGACTAATGCTAAATTATATGTTGGTAATTTAAATTACCAAGCTACAGAAGAACAAGTTAAAGATTTATTCGCAAATTATGGTGATGTAAATGAAGTTAACATCATCGATGGTAAAGGTTTTGGTTTTGTGCAAATGGCTAATGCTGAAGATGCTGAAAAAGCAAAAAATGAATTAAACTCAACTGAATTTATGGGTAGAACCATAAGAGTTGATAATGCTAAGCCAAAACGCAATAATAGAAATAACAATTTTAGAAGAAATAACTTCAATAGAGAAGGAAGTTATTAATTATTAATTTTTTAATAAATTAATTTTCGTTTTTAATCGCCAGTTTATTAAGGATTTTAACAAGGAAATAATCATCTCCACAGATTTCTTAATCTGTGGAGATTTATATATCTATATATAAAAGGTCTTCAAAATTTTTATAGTAAATTATATTTTTATAATCTAACCCAAATTCTGATTCATCTATATATATTTTAGACTTTACATTTTCATCAATAAAAATGTATTCATATTCATTTAAATTTATTTCTTCTAATTTTTTATTAATTAATATATTCCATTTTTTTGCATAATAATAAATTAAATTCTTTTCAATATTATAACAATATGGTGTATAACCATTTCTTAAAAAATATCTAAAAAATATAATTATATCATTATCTCCCCCTATAAATAATATCTTCTTTTTACTTTTATATGGAAATATATCAAAATCAAGGGAATATCTATCAAAATATATTTCATTTAAACTAAAAACATTATTATATAAATTATTATATAAAAATCTCTCTATTTTATCCATCTTTACAGTATTATCCAGAAAATAAACAATAAAATCAGAAAATATAGTCAAAAATTTTATTTGATGCGAAATAATAATAATTAACTTATTTTCTCTCTTAGCTTTATTATGCAAAATTTTCATAATATCAAACTGATGCTGTGGATCTAAATGACTCAATGGTTCATCCAACAATATAACCGGTGTTTGTTGCACAAAAGCTCTTGCAATTAATGTTCGCTGTAATTCTCCCTGGCTTATATTTGCAGTTTTTCTATATTTTAAATCAATTAATTCTAACTCTAATAAAGCATTATTTATTATTTCATCATCTAAATGATTAAATTTTAATAAAAAATTTTTATAAGGATATCTACCAAATGCTACTATATCATAAACTGTAAAACTACTTAAATCAAAATATTCTGGTACTACCAATGACATTTTTCTGGATAATTCAAGCTTGGATAATCTATTTATATCCATATCATCTATAATTATTCTACCATTTAAAGCCGGTATGATAGCTGATATTGTTCTTAATAATGTTGATTTTCCACAACCATTTAACCCAACAATTCCATAAATATTACCAGAATCAAATTCAATATTTATATTCTCCACAATCGGCTTATCATAACCAATAGCCAAATCTTCAAGTCTTATCTTCATTTGTTAATATTTCTCCATATTAATAAAACTACAATAGGAGCTCCCAATAAAGATGTAACTAATCCAACTGGTATATCATTAGGCGGTAAAATAATTCTACTTAAAATATCACACAACAATAATAAATTACCACCAATAAATATTGTAGCTGTAACTATTATCTTATTATCCACAGAATCAAAAATATACCTTGCAATATGTGGACTTGCAAGCCCAATAAAAGCTATAGGTCCTGCAAAAGATGTCACAATTGCTGTCAAAATTGATGATATAAGAACAAAAATATATAAATATTTCGATGTATCTATACCAATCACATTTGCATAAACCTCTCCCATTTGAAAAGCATTAAGAGGTTTTATCAAAAAAAGTGTAAATATTAATAATGATAAAATTACCAATGAATAAAAAGGAATTACATCAATAGGTAACCTCGCAAAAGAACCCAAAATCCATATATGAAAATCTTTAACTTCTTTAGCCGGCGCAAAATAAATTATAATATTAATAAGAGCTGATAAAAAATATCCAATCATTATACCAATAATCAAAATTGACTCTTTCTTTTGAAGTCTTTTAGCAAAAAATAAAACTACTAAAATCATTAAAAAAGAAAATATTATTGAAAAAATAGATAAAGTAAAAAATGAGGGTACCGTAAAAATAAAAATAACTAAAATTGCACCTACTAATGAAGCTGATGATATTCCTAATACAAAAGGACCTGCAAGTGGATTTGAAAATAAAATCTGCAAAATCAAACCCGAAATGGATAAAGCCGCTCCGCCTAAAAAACTCCCTACCGTACGGGGGAACCTTATATTCCAGATTATAAAACTATACTTCTCAGTAAAAAAATCTTTCAAAGGAATATTTATATTTCCAATTAATAATCCCAAAGGTAATAAAATAAATGAAAAAATAATTATAGCTACTATCTTTAACTTATTCTTTCTCATAAAATAAAAACACAACCTTAAACTTCTCTTTTTACTATAATACAAAATTACACAAAAAAAATCAAAGTAAAAATATATTTATTAGAAATAAATCAACTTGATAAAAAATTTTTATGATAATTACTGCATAAAATTATATTACAAAGAGCAGGCTACCCTATCCTATTTTTCACTCATAAATAATAAATTACTCAATTCCCAGATAAATCTTTGCTTTCTCTTTATCAAAATGGCTCTTTTTAAATGGATGCGCCTCTGTACTAAATACATAATCATTAAAATCAAAAATCTTCTTATCTACAACTGCAAGGAAAAAATATTTTAATGTTTCAGCAAGGAAAAATGTTGGCATATAATCTTTTTTCTTCATAGTTCTAACATCTTCAATAGTATGAAATGCAATATCATCTCTACAATATTTATTGATATCGCTCCAATATTTATATAACATTTTCAAATATTTTTCTTTGCCTGTAATCTCATGCAAATAATATGCAGATTCAATTATTTCCGGATTTAAATCATAATTAGGGTATTCTACTTCATCCCTATCATAGAAATAACGAGTTGGCAAAAGTCCATATTTATTCCAGATCCAATCCCAGGTAGCCATATTTTTTTCAGCATTTTCAATATCACCGTATAAAGCTTGAACAGCCGGAAAAAATGCATCATAAAGTGATACTGAACGTTTTAACACTTTACCTGTATGCATATTTACACATGTATAAAATCTTTTACCATTATAATCTTCTGCATAATATTTATTAATTTTATCAAAACTATACTCCCACATCTTTCTTATTTCAGGATCAGGGAAAAGAAGTGTTACTTTAAACATATATTCATAATAAGAATCTACACCTGCCTGCAAATATGACCAATCATTAGCCCATTCTCCTGTTTCAACATTTATATAATCACCTGGCAAACCTATTTTAGACCTTCTTTCAAAAATTGCTTTTGTTGCTCTTTTTGCAGCTTGATAATACTTAGGATCTTTTGAATAATAACTAAGAATACCAAACTCAAATAAATATGATGCTGCCTGTGCTGTATTCACAATATTTCCTTCGCCCTTTCCATGATCCCCAGAAGTCTTTCCTGTTTTTAAATTCACAGAGTGATAAGGAATTCCTGTTGGTGAATTAAAAGCAGGCAGCAACCTATTACCAAAATCTATAGCTTTTTCAAGAATTTTAGGATTTTGAGTATGATCATACATTGCCAATAATCCACCTAAAATTCTAATATTTACTTCAAATACCTGAACATATACATCCTGATTCCAATCCTTCGATAATGCATATTCTTCTATTTCTTTTGCTTCTTTTTCTAATCCCATAACCGCTAAAGTACTATATGCATCAAAAGGAGATATACCAAGTGCTTCTTCATTATACCAATTATAACCTTTCTTTGAAAGAGGAAGTAATACATCATATCCCCACGCATACTTTTTATAAGAATTCCATACTCTCAATGCTTCAGATTTTACATCATCTGCAGTATAACTCAATGATTTTAGTTTTTCATTTTTTTTATTTTGAAAACCACAAGAAAAAATAAAAAATAATAAGCTAATAAAAACAAATAATAATCTCATAAAATCCTCTCCTTTTCCCTAAAATTTCTTTAACTTTTTATAAATTAATTCAAATTTCTGTAAAAATTCCTCTTATTAAAAAACTCTGTAGGAGCATTTTTTTCAATATTTCTCCCTGCCATTATAAAATTCATATAATAAAAAAAATCATAATTATTTATTTAATTAATTAACTAATTATTCTATAAATGTCAAGAAAAAAATATAATTGAAAAATTAACTATAATCCTAATCTACTGGCAACATCCTCATAATCAGGGCATTCAGCATAAATTTTCTGCAAATCTTCTTTTGACCTCTTCAAATGACCAAGATCAAGGTAAACCAAAGCTCGCTGATATCTAATAGCTAAAAGTAATTCATCAGGTCTACCTTTTTTTCTACGTAAAAGAGAAGTTAATATATCCTTAGCAGGTTTAAATAACCCCAATTTATGCAAAGCCTTAGCTTTATATAAAAGCAATGCAGTATGAATTGAAGTATCATTGTCTATATCAGATGCTATCTTAACTATTCTCTGAAGTACATCTTTATCATCAGGATATGCTTCAAATAATAATTCTGCAAGGGATAATTTTACAACAATATCTTCCGGTGCAATTTCCAATAATTTTTCCAAGCATTCAATAGCCTCTTTCCATAATTCTAATCTCTGATAAGCCTCTACCAAACATAATAAAACACCTTCAAAATTCGGGTATATACGAGCAAATATCTCTTCCGTAATCAAAAGTGTTAATGTAACATTAACACCGTATTTAGAAATATAATGCCCTAAATTTTTATGCTTTTCAGATGCTATTTGTAAATAATTTATAGCATTCCAAAAATCACCTTTTTTAAGAAACAAGAAACCAGCAAAAAATGCACCATCTGCTAAATGAACAGCTTTTTTGAAATATTCTAAAGCATTATTTTCATTTCCTAACACTAATTCTTTCAAGCCGTTAACTAAAGCCTTTTCATCATCTGGAGTAATTAATCTCTTAAAAAAACCTAATGTTAAACGATCTTCAGGTGCGGCTCCTGATATAGAATCTTGATGAGTGGTAGTTTGTTCTTTGTTTGATAATTTAGTTGTATAAAAAAGTCCTGTTCCAGGAATTCCAACAGAAACCCTCTTACCACTGGGACCTATAGTAAACTTTGCTCCCCGTGGCCCAAAAGAAATCGAACCCCCAGATTTACTTAAATTTAATGTTACCCCCGGTAAAATTTTAATTCTACGCCAAAATCTAAACCCCATATTTTCCCCCTTATTATTTAATAATAAAAAATATAACTATTAAATAGCAGTTTACTTATTTTAAATAAAATATTATTCTTTTCTTTTTCCACTATATGCCCCTACAAAAATTAAAAAAAATACAAAACCCCGCAAGAATTTCTCTTGACGGGGTTTTTTTAGCTCCGGTGGACGGACTCGAACCGCCGACCCGGTGGTTAACAGCCACCTGCTCTACCGGCTGAGCTACACCGGAACGTCATCATTGACGTTTATATATTTAATATTTTTTCCCTAAAAAGTCAAGCATTTTTTTTATCAAATCTTTTATTTTTTTAATTTAATAAATCTAATGCCATACGGCTCAATAACTAATTTTTCTCCTATTTTTACTTCTTTTTCTATATTTCCAAAATAATCAACAAAATAAATCTTCCTCCTACCTTTAAATTTAGATAAAATTCTATATTTCTGGTTTAAAAATGTACTATTATTTACCACAAAAACAATAGTACCATCATCATCTCTAAAATAATAAGGTATAAAAACCCTATCATTATCAATATCAATTATATCATTTCCTAAATTAAAAGACTTATAAACCACTAATAAATTTTGAAAATTATTTATAGCTTTTTTTCTAATATCTACTTCATCAAATAGTTTATGAGGAGATAAAGAAAACCTCACATAAATATTCCCTTCTTGATATGCCTTATAATTAGTATGCCAGTAATTATTCAAAATATAAAAATAAATTAAAGATGAATTCTTCAAATGCTTAATCCATGGTCTATTATCATAGTTATGCCAAACTTCTGCTGTAATATCTCCAATTTCTACAAGAGGAATATCATAAGAAAAAATAGTAATTCCAAAATCATAATTAGAAATATCCACAAATCGTGATAATGACAAATAGTCTTTACACGAACCTATTAACTGATCACATTCCGGTCTATATAATTTCCAACCATTATCAATATTTATTATTGGATCAGAAATATTAAAAGAAAAACCAACATGCGCACTTTCCTTAGCCAATACCTTTTTTTTATCTATAATATTTTCTATATCAATATCAGGAATATCTTTGTATAAATATATATTAGATAATAAAAAATTACATCCTTCTAATAAAGATTTAATCTGCAGCTTAACAAAAACAGCTCCATTTTCTATAACTTTGTAATCAACTAAATTAGAAGTATACACACTATCATTTGAAAAACCCCGTTTGTAAAAAAACTGATTTATTCCTATATTTTTTGAAAAATCAACAAGCTCTCTTTGTAATATTTTCGAGTATAATTTAATAACAGCACCTGTTTTTTGAGAAATTACTAATTTATAAAAAGGAGTCTCTATTGTATTATCACTTATATTAGCAGTTTTAGAAACATCTATTTTTTTATTGCAAAAACTAAATTTCTTTGAACTAAATTTTTCAATCTCAGGTAAATAAAAAATACTTGTATCATCATAAAATTTTTGCAAAACATAAAAATTATTCCCATCGGTAACACAGTTATATTTATTATTCTCATTAACAACTTTAACTATTCCACCCCTTTTCCAGCTTTGTATATTTACAACATAAAAAATATTAGAGCTTTTACTATACGACTGAAAAGCCTTTAAGTTATCATAAGATTTTTGAAATGCCTTATCAGAAAAGGATTTTTTAATCTCCCACTGTTTTTTTGTAAAATCACATTCAGGATCGCTTACACTAATATTGGCACCCCATGTATGCTCATCAAATAACAAAATATTCTTCCACAAATTTTTTGTTTTTATATTATTTAAATCATAGAGAGCATCTAACTTTTCAAGGCATATAGTCCTTTCTATAGCTTCTCTATTACGGGATAATTCAAATGTCGAAGACAAAGCACCATCTTCCCAATATGGAGTAAAATCTCCTTGCAGATAAGGCAACATCTTACCATATTTTTTTTCAAATTTATTAAAAAATATACTATTTGTAGATATAATTAATTTAGGAGAAGCATATTTTTCATTCCAATTCTTTACAAAATCAGACAAGTCTGGATCAGGACCACCATTATCTCCACCAATTGTATAGCGTAAAAATACCATATCATAAGGAAAACCTTGAGTATATAATTCATCTAAATAATCCAAAACTGCTCTTCCATTTGATCTTTCAATCTTTCCAGAATTACCAGTATGAAAATAGGAATAACCTTTTGCTGAAATCCATGTTAATATCTTATTTTTCCCATCAGGCATTACCCAATAAAAAGGCCTATCTCCAAATTGTTCAATAGTATAACCTATCCTATCTCCTTTATGTGGTAAAGAAGGCATATAATTAGGACCACTTGAAAAATATTTTATCCCTGCCTTTGATGCAATATATAATAAACTCCAATTAAATCCCGGAATATCAGAAAGCATTATATTATCAACTGTTATGCCGTACTTATTATATAAAAATTTTATCATATCAAAAGCATGAAACATCTCTTCACTTTTCAATATTCCTGTCAAAAAATTCAAATACAATCCATTTACATCTATATTGCCTTTTTTAATTTGTTCTATTAATTCTAATTTTTCTTTATCATTTGCCTGTATGAAAAACTCATCAATTGGCCATGCTATTTCTGTATTCCATTTAAATCTTGCCTCATAAGGATAATTTGCAGTCTTCTCAATAAGCTTTAAGGAATGCCTCAAATTATTTACTTGCTTTTTTGCTACATTATGCTGCAAATCTGTATAGCCGATATCATTGTGTGAATGTGATAAAATATGAACTTCCCACTCTTTTACAGGTTTCACAAGAATTCTTTTATTCAGTTTTTTACCATCTTCAAAAGTAATATCTATTTCATAATAGACATCATGTTGTACTCTATCTATTGGAAGTTCAAAATTATTATATCCAATATCTGCTATATCTTCTTTAAGTAAGGCACCATTTAAATATATTCTATAAGGATTGTTAAAAAAATCAAAAAATCCAATATTAATAATCTGTTTTTTATCTTTTGAAAGCAATTGATGAGATTCCACATTAAAGAAAGATGATAATTTATTTTGAAAAACCATAAACCAAACATTACTATTTTTATCTTCTCCACGTATCAAAAAATTTACTTGCTTATTATCTTTAATGTATGATTTATAAATTTTTACTATTGAATAACCGAAATAATCTCCATAATCATCTATAAATTCTCTAAAAAATTCAAAAGAAGAACCATTTTTACCTTGTACAACCCAATGTGCATCTTTTCTTATTTCAAAAGTCAATAATAAACTATCATTTGCATAAAAATAAAATTTCCCATTTCCTAAATTTACTCCTATTCCTGAAATAAAAATAAAATAATAAAATCCATCCTTTTCATAAATAGGCTTTCCACTATACCATGAAATTTCTTTTTCATTTTTATTTGCTCTTACAATCAATGCTTTTTTTATGTTATTAACAAAAGAGTGGTAAACAATTCTATTTCCTTTTATTATAGAATCAAAACCATCGTTTAATTTGATATTATTTGTTTTAAAATCAATCATTGTTTTATCAAAAAGTTCACTACTAAATAAAAAAGTAATCCCAAATAACATAAAACTAATAAAAATAATAAGAAATCTCATAAATTCTCTCCTTTTCTTTTTATAAGAAAATAAGTTAATTAAATAAAAAAATCAACTACAAAAAAATAACACAATTTGTTATAAAAATTATAAAAACCCAATAACATAAAAAATACTTTATTACCGCAAAAGATTATAAAACTTTAAATTATAAAATAGCTTTAACAGTAAAAAAATAATATTCTAAATCAAGTCCCGTCGTATTATAAACAATACAAACCAATAAACAAAATTTCATTTTAATTAACAACCCACACCATATTCTATGCAAAAAATAATATTTAACAAAGACATAAAATAGCTAAATAAGTTATAAAAGCAAAAATGAAATTTCCATATTACAACTTTATCCTACTTTATGAATTTTATTAAACAAAAATATGTCTTTGAAGATGTAAAAAATTAAATTTATCTATAATAAAATAATAAGAAAAATTTCTTATTACAAACAATATGATATATAAAAACTTATTCAAATTTTTGCAGACAATCTTTCAATACTTTATACTATAAAGCTTTACTTTTACTATTATAACAATTTTTCTTAAACAAAAAAAATACTAAAATACCTTTTTGCTAATTTAAAAAATAAATTAAAAATAGGATGGCATAAAAAATTATACCATCCTATTATCAAAAAAATCTTTTATTATAAAAATCTTAAAAATTACTGTTTTCTTCTATAACCTTTTAATTCAAGTGTAACATATAAAGAAGGTAAATAAAACAATGAAATAAGCAAAGAAAATAATAACCCACCGATAACAGTTCTTGCCATAGGAGCCCATGCTTCAGCACCTTCACCAATTTCAAGAGCAAGAGGAAACATAGATAAAACTGTAGTCAATGCTGTCATTAATATAGGTCTTAATCTTCTTCTACCCGCCTCAATAACTGCATCGAATAATTGCATTTTACCTGAATGATATAATTGGTTTATAGTATCAATAAATACAATACCATTATTCACGACAATACCAGCAAGCATCACCATTCCAATTAATGATATTACACTAATATTTGTATTTGTTAAAAATAAAATCCACATTACACCTGAAAATGATAAAGGTATAGAAAAAAAGATTATAAATGGATCAATTAATGATTCAAATTGTGATGCCATAACCATATACACTAGCAAGGCTGCAACTAATAAAGCAATGCCCAGATACATAAAAGATTCTGCCATGTCCTCAGCAGTACCTCCCACTTCATAACGATAACCTTCAGGAAATTCAATCTTTGATAATTTAGATTTTACATCATTAGAAATACTTCCCAAATCTCTTCCATAAATACTACAATATACTTTTCCAACTCTTTCCTGTGATTCTCTTAATATATTATTAGGAGCAATATTCAAATCTATCTTAGCAATTTCACTTAAAGGTATAAAATTGCCATACATATTTTTTACAAATATCTTTTCCAGATCATACCTATTTTTTCTATACTCAGGCTTGGTTCTAACAACAATATCATATTCATCACTGCCTTCTCTATATTTTGCTGCAACTTCACCCTGAAATGACCTGTAAATAGTATTCATAACATTAAATACTGACAACCCATAATGATATATTTTAGGTCTATCCAATGATATCTGCAACTCATACGAAGGTTCTGCAAAAGTATTTTGAACATCTCTTGTACCTTTAACAGATTTTACAATTTCTTCTACTTTCTTAGCTAACCTCTTTAAAGTATCTAAATCATCTCCAAAAATTTTTACTGAAATATCTCCCTGTTCTGTTGAAAAAGACCCCTGTTGTTGAACTTGATAAGATATATCCGTCATCGTTGATAATTTGTTTCTCAATAATTCTTCAATTTCAAATTGAGACCTTTTTCTTTTTTTCAAATTAACTAACTTTAGTCTCAAACGCGCAGTATTATAACCACCACCTCTAATTGCAGCAAAAGGATTACCACTTTCACCATAATTAAAATAAACAGCCTGAGCCTCCGGAATATTTTCTTTTATAAATTTTTCAAGCTCTAATACATCTTTTTCTACCTGCCTGAAATCTGTTCCCACACTTCTGTTAATATCAATTGCAATAAAAGATTGATCCTGTTTTGGAGTAAATTCTTTACCAATAAATTTCACTAAAAACATTGATAAAACAAAAAAGCCTACCATTCCTAAAATTGTTGTTTTTCTATAAGTAATAGCTTTTTCCAATAACTTTATATAAAAATCAGATAAATTTACAAAAAATGAATTTATCTTTTTTGTAATTGCTGTATCTTTTAAAACTATTTTCTCCTTTAACATTTGTGAAGACAACAAAGGAATTAATGTCAAAGCTGTAATCAACGATACAGACAATGAAAATGTTATTGTCAATACTAAATCTCTAAAAAGCATACCTGCCATGCCAGGCACAAATAAAATTGGAATAAACACAGCAAGTGTTGTAAGAGTTGATGCAGTAATAGCCATACCCACTTCTGTCGTACCTACATCTGCTGCAATATTTATTTCTTCTCCTAAGCTCTTATGCCGAAAAATATTTTCCAGTACCACTATCGAATTATCTACCAACATACCAATAGCAAGAGCAAGCCCTGCAAGAGAGATAATATTCAATGTTACTCCTGTCAAATACATTATAAAAAATGTAGAAATCAAAGACACTGGTATTGCAAAAGAAACTATAATAGCACTTCTCCAATGCAATAAGAAAAAAAGCAAAACAAAAAATGTAATAATTATAGCTTGAATCGCTGTTGTCGATAAATTTCCCAACGATTTATTAATGTATTCTGCTTGATTAAAAAATACATTTATAGAAATATTTTCACCATATAATTCTTTTAATTTATCTAAACTTTTTATAACTCTATCACAAACTGCTACTGTATTTGCATCAGATTGTTTTGATAATGTTAACATAATACCAGTGTTATAATTTGAACGAACATTTCCCATAACATCATAATATCCATCTTCTACTGTAGCAATATCTTTTACATAAACAGGTTTGCCATTGTAATAAGTAATTAAAACATTTTTAATATCATCAATACTTTGATACTCTCCAAGAGTACTAATATCGAAATGCAATATTCCATCATTTATACTACCAGATGGTAGCCTTGAATTTTCCCTTCTAATAGCATTTGTAACATCATTAATATCTAATTTATACTGAGCTAATTTTAAAGGGTCAGTTCGCACCTGAATACTTCTTTGTAAACCACCCATAGTCTCAGCAGATGCTACTCCTTCTATTCTCTCAAAAAAAGGTTCAATCCTATCTTCAATAAATTTTCTCAGCCGCGCGGGGCCCATTGACTCCGAACTTACATTCAAGAATACAATAGGCATTAAAGAAGGATCAAATACAAAAACCAAAGGTTCAGACGCATCATCCGGTAAAAAATCTCTTATAAAATCTATATTTTTCCTTACATTCTGTTCTGCAATATCAAGATCTGAGCCCCAATCAAATTCCAGAGTAATCAAACTCACACCTTGAGATGAAGTAGAAGAAATTTTCTTCACATTTTCTACAGAAGCTAAAGTCTTTTCCAGAGGTTCTGTTAAAATTTTTTCAATATCTTTTGCGCCTACTCCCTGATATTGAGTTACTACAATTACCATAGGAAATTTAATATCAGGATAAAAATCCAGTTTCAATTGAGAAAGGCCAAATAATCCAGCCCCAATTATCAAAATATATAACATAAAAAATGTAATTTTTCGCCTGATTGCAAGTTTTGCCAGTTTCATAAAAATCTCCTTTATCTTACAACTTTCACAGCTTCACCATTTTGAACTCTTCTCTGCCCTTCAATAACCAAATCTTCTCCAATATCTAACCCACTCTTAACTTCAACAAAATCTTTATTTTCTATACCAATTTCAACAGGTTTTATCTGTACCTTACTATTCTTAACAACGGCTATTTTATAGTAACTTTTATATCCTGTAACATTTTCCCCGATACTCAATTTTGTAGCTTCAATTAAAGCATAAGAAGGTATAACAATAACATCCTTCTTAATTTTTGTAATAAAATAAACATCACACCATGTCCCGGCAATTATCCTACTGTCAATGCTTGAATTAACCATAATTTCAGCAACTCCTTTACCAAATTGAGGATCCACACCAATATCTACTTTTGAAACTTTACCTTTTAATGTATCTCCAGCTTGAGTTATAATAATCGCATCTATTCCCTGTTTTATTTTTGTAAGATGAATAGGTGCAACATCTACCTTCACTTTCCATAAATTTGTATCAGCAATAGTAATAATAGGCACCTGAGGATTCACCATATTACCCACATCTGCATTATAAGCTACAACCACTCCATTTATTGGTGAAGTAAGATATGAATCTTCTAACTGCTTCTTTGCTGTATTATATTGAGCTTGTGCAGCGGCAAGGCCAGCTTTGGCTTGCTCAAATTGTGTTTTTACTAACTGGTATGTTTTCTCTGATATTGCTTTTTCTTCATAAAGCTTAGTCTGTCTCTCAAAATCAGATTTAGCTGATTCATAGGCAATTTTAGCTGACTTCAAAGCAGCTTCTGCAGAATTATAAGCGGAAATAAATGCAATATTTTCTAATTTTGCTAATTTTTGCCCTTTTTTTACATAATCACCAATATTAACTAAAAATTTTTCAAGCTTTGCCGCAATATTAGGATATAAACTTGCCTGATATTTACCCAAAATCATTCCTTGATAATAAACTCTTTCATCAATATCTCCTTTTCCAACCTTAGCAACTTTTACCACCTTTAAAGATCCTAATTGTTCTTTTTTAACATTTTTCGGGCTCAAAACTTTCAAAATAACTACTAAAACAAAAACAGCTATAATTATCCATAAAAACTTTTTCATTTTTCACTCTCCTTTAAAAATTATAATATTCCAAGTGCTAATAATAAATTGTAATAAGCAACATTATAATCGGCAATCGATTTAAAATAAAATGTAGAAGCCTGAGTTAAACTCTCCTGAGCAGAAATTAAATCAAGCTGCGATGCTCCTCCATTCTCGTATAATATTTTTGCTATTTTATAGCCTTCTTTGGCTTGTTCATATGTTGTTGTATAAGTATCTAAATTCTCTTTTGCTATCTGATATTCTTTATAAGCAGTCTCCACATTAATCAAAACTTCTTTTGTTTTATCATCATAAACATATTTTGCCTGTAATCTTTGCATTCTCGATTTTTTATACTGCGAAGTATTTTTAAAACCTGTAAAAATTGGTAAAGAAATACCTATTGTTGATTTCGCAGAATTTATCCATTCATCATCTTTAGGAAATTTAAATGTTCCTAAATTATCTATATTTGCCTGATAGGCATTTTCATATTGATAAAAAATTTTGGGTAAAAAATTACTGAATGAAAGATTAACACCTTTTTCAGCAATTTTCATATTCCAATAAGATTGTTTTAAATCCGCTCTATTTTCTAAAGCAACCTTTTTCATTTCATCTAAAGTCTTATATTTTTGAATAATTGTATCATTTATTGTGTCTAACTCATCAGATAATTGAATATCTGTATCTAAAGGTAAACCAATAAGCTTTTTAAAATTTGCTATTGCAGTAGATAAATCTTTCTTAGCACCTTCAAGCTTTGGTAAAGTATTCTTAAAATCTACCTCTGCTCGTAATTTTTCAAATTTACTTGCACCTTTATTCTTATAAAGTAATTCCACAATCCTTAAATTTTCTTTTGTTCTGTTATATGATTCTTGATAAACATTTACTAATTTTTGCAAAAACAAAATTTGATAATATAAAGCTCTAATATTCAACTTCAACTGTTGTTTAGTAAATTTAAAAGAATATTTCGAAGAATTATAAGCATATTTTCTCATTTTCAATGAATTAATCAAAGCACCACCTGTGAAAATATTTTGCTTAATTATAATTGAACCACCGATATTATCGCTTGTTCCCATTTTAAAACGCTGTACTCTAAGCTCTCCTGTCATTGGATCCGGCATCTTTATAACCATCTCCCCCAACTTATGATTAAATATACGATATCCACTGGCTGAAACTTCCGGTAATAATGAAGACAATGCAGACACAACATCCATTTTAGCCTCAGAAACATTTAATTCACTAATTTTTAATAATGGCGAATGCTGTAATCCATATTCTTCAAATTGTTCAACCGTCCAATTTAATGTTTCTGCCGACGACATGAAAGAAAAAAAGAAAAGAAAAAATATTCCTGCAAAAATTTTATCCAGTCTCCACATACTTCCTCCTTTATTCATTTTACTTACCAGTAAGTAAAGGTTTTAAAAAATTAATAATTTTTTTTGTAATTTCCTCATTATCTTTAACGATCCCGCTATTTAATACTTTATGTATCATAATAAAATCAAAAGATCCTGCAAAAAATATTGCCAGCACTTCTGGGTCTAAATCATGACGAATCTCCCCATTTTTCTGAGCTACTTTAAGGTCAGTTAATAGATTATTATAAAATCTAAATTTTTTATAGTCTTTTTCATCACACATCATATCTTCAAGAAACTTTGAAAATACCATTCTAAAAATAAATCTTATGTAAGAAGGATTTTCATCTATAAACCTTAGTATCTCAATTAGTAATTTTTCATATCTTTCAATAAAAGAAAAATCTTCTCTTAATGCCAATTTAACATAACTAACAAACAATTTTTTAGCTTCTTTTAACAACTTCTCATATAAATCTCGTTTAGATTTAAAATAATAATAAAGAGTGGGCTTTGTAATTCCCGATTCCTGACAAATGTCATTTATAGAAACACCATTATAACCTTTTCTACTAAAAAGGTCTGCTGCTACTTTTAAAATTTTTGTTTTATTGCTAAGCTCAGACATATAACAACTCCTTTCATTATACCATACGGTATATAAAAGAAAATGTTTCAAAAAAAATCAAGTCTTTTTTATAATTTTTTATGAAAATAATAAATTTCATCTTCTCATTAAGAACTATAACAATAATTTACTCTCAAATAATCTTTCCAAAATATAAAAACTATAAAAAAAATATCTCTCAAAACTCTATATAAAAATTCATTGATCGTACTGATTGAATTATATACAAAATTATATAATATAAATATCTTTATAAAATCATATTGAAAACATCAAGAGATAAAACAAGCACAACATAAAATGAAAACAACAGCTAAAATCAAAATAAAATAACTCTCCCTAAAAAGTTATAATTATTTCAATTTTATAAAAGACTTTTTAGGTCTGTAGCAATTTGGCAGTGTATAATTAATTGTGTCACCCTCTTGAATGAAGAGATGTTTTTGTGTAGATTCTATTTAAAAATTATTTTAAGGAGATGAACAATGAATAAATTAATTATTGAACAATTAACAAATGAATTCAAAAACATGCTTGAAGAAATTATGGTTAAAGAGAGAGAAAGATATTTAAAGAAAAGAAGACAACAAGAGCAAATGCTTATTATTTAAGGAGTCCAAAAACAATATTC